>JBGASS010000016.1:0-16733 GCA_044229555.1 Holophagaceae bacterium | reverse complement strand
GAAGGTCAACGGCCAGGTCAAGGTCAACGGCCAGGTCAACTTCAAGGTCAAGGGATCCTGCCGTTGACCTTGACCTTGGAAAGGTGACCTTTCTTGTTGTGATCCGCATTTTGGATCACAACAAGGAAGGGCGCAACGCGAGCGCAGCGAGCCAAGATGGGAGCTCCGGAACGCTGGGCGATGCACGTCGGACCGGAAGACCTTGACGTTGACCTGGACCTCCGGCCGCCCTCACCGCCCCGGAGCACGAACGCCGCCCATCCTCACCCGTGGATCGCCGCCGCGAGGATGATCGACAGGCCGAGCATGACGGACCCCAGGAGGATGCCCAGGGCGATGTTCTGGTCCTCCTCCAGCTCCTTGCGGATGGAGAAGGGCGCGATCTTCACGATGATGCCGAAGACGATGCCGAAGAGCACCACCCCCAGCAGGGAGAAGACCGCGGCGGTCTTGAGGTGGCTGAGGAGATCGTAGCCGTTCATCATTTGCCCCCGCGGAAGCCGTTGTTGTGGAGGAAGGTGCGGTAGGCGCCAGGCGTCTGCCGCACGGAAGGGGGCAGGTCCCTGCGCTTGTGAGGCCCGAAGAATTCCCGCCCCAGGAAGCCGTTGGCGCCCACGAGGCCGAAGCCTCCGAGCAGCATGAGGGTGTAGAAGGCGCGCATCAGTCGTCCCCTCCCGAATCCGAGTCTGAACTGCTCCCCTGGCCGCTGTACATGCTCTCGGCCCAGCGCCGGCCCTCGAAGCCCATGCTCTGGAACATCTTCAGCAGCGGCCCGGTGACGATGGCGAAGAAGGCGATCCAGATGTAGAGCCAGCGCATGACCCCCGAGCGAAGCTCCAGGGTGAATTCCTGCACCGGCGGCGCGGGGCCGTCCCAGGCCGGGGAGAGCCGCAGCATGTAGGCTCCCGGCGGCAGGCTGCTGAGGTAGACCGTGTCCTTCCGGGAGCCTTCGGACCAGGATTCCCCGTCATCCACGCCGTGGTAGTAGCTGCTCTGGATCTCGAACTGCTCCACGGCGCCGGTCTGCTCGCTCACCATGGCGCCCTCGACGCCGAGCCAGCCGTTGTCCACGGAGGAGGCGAGGGTCACCGCCAGGTTCTTGCCCCGCTCCTTGACCTCGATGGGCCCGGCGAAGAAGACCGGTTCGGAATCCGGCGGAGGGATGGCCGGCGCGGCGGCGGCAGGGGTGGCGGGCGCGGCCGCCAGGGCCGACCGGCGCTGGGCCTTGAGGGCCGCCAGTTCCGCCGTGAGGTTGTAGGTGCGGCTGAAGAGCAGCTTCTCCCGGTGGGTGAGGCTGAGCACCATGACGGAAGCCAGCAGCAGGCCCAGGGCCAGCACCATCCAGGTGGCCATCTGGCCGAGGATGCGCTTGTGGGGGTTCGGCATGTTGGGGCAGATGCCGGTGGGCGCGGGCAGCTTCTCCTTCAGGTTGAAGCCCGCCGCGACTTCGGAGGGATCCAGGTAGGCGCTGAGGGTCCAGTTCACCTCCTCGCCGCCGCCCTGATGCTTCTGGGTCTCCCGGGTGAGGCTGAGGGGGGGCTGCACGAATTCGGTCACCTGGGACTTCTCGCCCTGCTGGACCTTCCAGGTGAACTCGCCGAAGACCGCGTCCACCCGGGCCTCCACGTCCTGGAAGCGCCGGTAGGAGGCCCCCTTGAACTTCACGAAGGGGCTGTGTGCGCCTCCCTGCTCCATGGCTTCCCGCATCCGGGCCGCGGCCTCCGCCCCGGCGGTGCGCTCGACCATCCTGAGGGCCCCGATGTTCACGCCGCCGGCATCCACGTCCCCCGCCGGCACCGTATCGGCGAGGTTCCAGTGCCCGTCGCTCTCCACCAGCCACTTGAAGCCGCCCTTGCGGTCCATGAGGAGGTATTCCCGCCACGGGTAGGTGGTCCCTTCCACCGTGCAGCTGCGCTGCATGCGGCCGATGCAGGTGAGGGGCACGGTGCGCAGGACGCCCTCCCCTCCCAACTCGATGTGGAACTTGACCTGGGGCTGCTTCAGGGACTTCAGGAAGCGCAGCTTGCCGTTCTCCGCGTCCAGCATGCCGCCGCAGGAGGTGCAGACCACCCGCAGGGTCGCGTCCGGCGCCCGGAGGGGCAGGGGGGCGCCGCAGTTGGGGCAGTTGAGGGATAGGACCTTCAGCCGCGAGGAAGGTTCCCGCACGTTGCGCAGGCGGAGCTCGTCGAGGGTGATCTCGCGCCCCAGGTAGAAGACCGGGGCGGCGTCGCCATAGTCCAGGGTGGCGAAGGCGCCGTGGGCGCCGCTGAGGTCTGCAAAAGCGTAGGTGGCGCCCAGGGCCGGCCGCCAGGGCAGTTCGCCCTCGGCGCCGTGGAAGGTGGCCTGGCTGGCCTCGGCGACCACCCACTGGCCCTGCTCCCCCAGGTTCACCACCGCCCCGGCCCCGAGGGCCTCGAAGGGTGGCGCGTGGTTGGCGAGGTCGTGCTGGAAGGTGAGGTAGAAGCGGCCCTGGGCCTCGGCGAGCCAGCCCCAGCGCCCGTCGTCGAAGGCCAGGTACCACTCGTTCCAGAGGCCCCCCAAGGGATGCAGCATCTGCACCCGGCCCGCGATGGTGAAGTCGCGGCCGGCGTGCACGCCGGTGGCCTGGAGCGAGATGGGCGAGTTGGTGTCCACCAGGTCCGCGGCGATGCCGATCATCTCCGGGTCGCGGTCCGTGCGGGCGCTCAGGGTCTTGCAGGACCCGCAGACCGCCACCATGGTGCCGGGACGGAACGTGAGCGGCGCGCCGCAGCTGGGACAGGAGGAGGCCATGGGTGGGCCCAGGGTAGCAAGGCGGAGTTCCGCAAGCTACGGATCTTGAGGGCCCGGATTCCGCCACTCCCGTGGGCGCTTCCGCCTCAGGGCTTCTTCGCGCCGATCCGGAAGCCCACGTCCACTTTCCCGCTGATCTGGAGGGGCCGGGTGTTCACCTGGTAGTTCAGGACGCCCTGGACCGTGAAGTTGCCGGCGGAGTTCCGGAGGGCCCAGAGGGAGAGGCCGGTGAAGGCGAGGCTGGGGGCCCGGAAGTCCTTGTCGTCCTTGCGGAGGTCCTGCAGGGGGCCGAGGTCGTGGAGGCGCCGCTCCTTCTTCGTGGGGCCGCCGTTCACCGAGACGTCGGCCTCGCCGATGGCGTTGAAGGCCGTGCCCGTGGCATAGAGGGACTGGCCGCGGTAGCGGGCATGGAAGGTGGAGGGGCCCATGGGCTGGAATCCGGTGGACTTGAAGGCGCGCTGCTCGCTGCCGGAGGGGGTGACCAGGGAGACCGTGGCGTCCACGAAGCCGCTCGCCTTGCGGCTGTTGTCGGGCTCGAAGGCGAAGTCCACGCTGCCGTCCGCGTTGGGGATTTCCCGGAGCTGCCCCGGGACCTGGACCTCGAAGGTGTCCTGGCGGGCCTCCACGTTCACCAGGGGGCTTCCGGCCGCGCCGTCCTCGGACCAGGACTTCTTGGTGTTGAGGGAGCCCTTGATGGTCAGCGTGCACTCGTAGGCCACCGGAGCGTCCGGGGTGGCGCGGGTCTCCGGCGCCTTCGTGGCGGCGGCCTTGGCCGGGGCTTTCTTCGCGGGTTTGGCCGGGGTGCCCTTGGCCTGGACCAGGCCGAGGACGAGCAGGGGAAGCACAGGGTTCATCGGGTCTCCTTCCCTCGAGTATGCGGCACGGCGGCCCCCAGGTTCCTGGCCGCGCCCTGCTAGGCTGGGCAAGGCCTTGGTCCGCCCGCGGACCCCACCGCCGGAGCCCCCATGCGCCATCTCCTCACGAACCTGCCCCTGGACCTCGGGGAGGAGCGGCTGGATCTGGCGCGACCCCTCAGCCGCGCCCTGGGGGGCCGGCCGGAGGAGTACCGGGCCGTGGTGCTGGAGCGCCGCAGCCTGGACGCCCGGCACAAGGGCGCCATCCGCTTCCTGGCGGCGCTGAGCTTCGAGACAGAACGGGACCTTGCCGCAGTGGAGCTTCCCGTCGGGGCGAAGCTCGCGGAAGCCGCGCCCCTCTCGCCCTACGCCGTGGCCGCCGCACCGCGCCGCCCCCGGGTCGTCATCGTGGGCAGCGGGCCCGCGGGCACCTTCTGCGCCCTGCGCCTCCTGGACTACGGCATCGAGGCGACGGTGCTGGAGCGGGGCGCCAGCATGTCCGAGCGGGTCGCGGGGGTGAACGCCCTCTGGAAGGAAGGCCGCTTCGACCCGGAGGCCAACGCCCAGTTCGGGGAAGGGGGCGCGGGCACCTTCAGCGACGGCAAGCTCACCACCCGCATCGGCCACCCGGCCACCCGCTACGTGCTGGAGGCCTTCGTCCGCCACGGGGCGAACCCGCGGATCCTCTACCTGGCCAAGCCCCACGTGGGCACGGACGTGATCCGGAAATGCTCGGTGCTCATGCGCAAGGACGCCGAAGCCCGGGGCGTGGTGTACCGCTGGAAGGCACCCCTGGTGGACCTCCGCTTCGATGAGAAGGGCCGGGTGCAGGCCGCCGTCCTGGCCAGCGGCGAGGTCCTGCCCTGCGACGCCCTCGTCCTGGCGCCGGGCCATTCGGCCCGGGACACCTTCGAGATGCTCCATGCCCACGGCGTGGCCATGCGCCAGAAGCCCTTCGCCGTGGGCGTGCGCATCGAGCATCCCCAGGACCTCATCGACCGCGCCCAGTACGGCCCCAGCAAGGGCCACCCCAGCCTGCCGCCGGCGGACTACAAGCTGGTCTGCAACTTCGGCCTCAACCGGGCGGCCTACTCCTTCTGCATGTGCCCCGGCGGCGAGGTGATCCAGTGCGCCAGCGAGGAGGGCGGCGTGGTGGTGAACGGCATGAGCAACGAAGCGAGGGACAGCGGTTTCGCGAACTCCGGCCTCGTGGCCAAGGTGAACACGTCGGACTTCGGCAGCGAGCACCTCCTGGCCGGCATGCACTTCCAGCGGACCTGGGAGCGGAAGGCCTTCCGGGCCGCCGGGGAGACCTACGGCGCGCCGGCGACGTCGGTCTTCGACTTCCTGAAGGGCAGGGCCAGCGGCGCCCTGCCCAGGTCCAGCTTCCGCCCCTTCGCCGTGCCGAGCGACATCCGCACCTGCCTCCCGGACTTCATCCAGGAGCAGCTCCGGGGCGCCCTGCCGGTCTTCGACAAGAAGATCCACGGCTTCACGTCCAAGGAATCCCTCCTGCTGGCCATCGAAAGCCGCACCAGCAGCCCCATCCAGTTGTTGCGGGGCGACGACGGCCAGAGCGTCTCGCATCCCGGGCTCTATCCCTGCGGCGAGGGCGCGGGCTTCGCCGGCGGCATCACGAGCGCGGCGGTGGACGGGATCCGGGTGGCGGAGTGGATCGCGCAGACGGCGGGGGCGGAGGTGTTCAAGGCGTTTGAGAAGCAGATCCGGGCAAGCGAACTGGCGAACGAGTATTAGGGGAGGAGGTGGGCGACCCACGCAGGGCGGGCGGCCCCGGGTCAGAGGGCGACGACGCTGCGCGTCTGGCACCCTTCGGTATTCGCGTTCGCAAAGGGCGCGAACGCGAATACCGAAGGGTGCTCGTATGAACAACCTTCCATCGGATCGGTCCCGACCGTAGTGCGGTTGTAGTAGGGACTCCCGATTAGGTGCGCCTCCATGCCGTCGTTCTCAAAGAGCACCTCGATCAACGAGGGAGGCGCCCTTCCTCCCTCGTTGATCGAGGTGCCAGACGCGAAGCGTCGTCGCCCTCCGTTCGGGAAGGCGGAGCTGGAGTGGGTCGCGCCCCTCCTTCTCTCGTGACCCCCAGCCCTTCCCCTGGGGAGTACACTGCCACCCCCATCCCAGGAGGCCCCCATGTTCGAAGCCTTCGAGCTCGGCCGCACCCTCTCGAAAGAAGATTTCGACGCCCAGGAGGGACCCCTCCGGGAGGCGCTGCTGGAGGCCCAGATGGACCTCAAGACGTCGAAGAAGTTCGGCGTGGTGGTGATCATCGGGGGCGTGAAGGGGGCGGGCAAGCGGGAGACGGTGGGCGTCCTGAACTCGTGGATGGACCCGCGCTTCATCGATACCTTGGGCTTGCGGGAGCCCTCGGACGAGGAGCGGGAGCGGCCGCCCATGTGGCGCTTCTGGCGCATGCTGCCCCCGAAGGGGCGCATCGCCCTCTTCCACGGCTCCTGGCACACCATGCCCATCGTGAACCGGGCCTTCGGGCGCATCAGCGGCTCGTCCATGGAGCGGGAAATGGAGCGCGTCCGCGGCTTCGAGACCATGCTGGCGCACGAGGGCGTCCTGGTGCTGAAGTTCTGGATGCACCTGGCCAAGAAGCTGCAGAAGAAGCGCATGCGGGCCATCGAGGACGATCCCCTCACCAGCTGGCGGATCACGAAGCAGGACTGGGAGAACTTCGAGCGCTACGACACTTTCCGAAAGGTGAGCGCCCGGGCCATCCAGCTCACCAGCACCGCGGAGGCCCCCTGGATCCTGGTGGAGGCCACGGACCCTCGGCACCAGATCATCACCGTGGGCCGCCACATCCTGGAGAACCTCCGTGCCCGCCTGGGGGGCCGGGAGGTCGCGCGGCCCCTCGGCCACGTCCCGCCGGCGGCGCAGAGGAGGAGGGCCGGAGGTGAACCCCTGCGGTCCTGGACCTCTCCCAGGCCGGAGAAGAGGACTACAGGTCGAGCTGGAGCGCGCTGGCGAGGAAGGCGGCGCGGCTGACCCGCCACAAGGCCTTCCAGAAGCGCAGCCTGGTCTGCGTCTTCGAGGGCATGGACGCCGCCGGCAAGGGCGGCGGCATCCGACGGGTGGTCGCGGCCCTGGACGCGGGACGGGTGAAGGTGGTGCCGGTCGCGGCCCTCGGAGGAGGAGCGCTGTAGCCTACCGCCGGCGCTACAAGCATCGCCACCCGTGCAGGCCCAGCGCGCATCTTCGACCGCTCCTGGACGACGCGTGCTGGTGGAGCGGGTGGAGGGCTTCGCCGCCCAGGCGGACTGGATGCGGGCCTTCGAAGAGATCAACGCCTTCGAGGACCAGCTGCGCCGCCACGGCACCATCGTGTCCAAGTTCTGGCTGCAGATCAGCCAGGAGGAGCAGCTCCGCCGCTTCGAGGCCCGCGCCGAAACGGCCTTCAAGCGCTTCAAGATCACCGAAGACGACCTGGCTATGACCCTGGAAATGGCCAAATGCAAGCCGCCATCACTACGGTATGCTGGGCCTTCCAGCACCGAGGAGATCCCTGGACCCTGGTGCCGCGGAACGTGTTCCCGACCGGTGGTGATCACCAGGACGCTGGTGGAGCGGCTGCAGGACGCTGGAGGGTAAGGAAAGCTCCGAAGACGGTGGCTCTTTTCCTTGAGGTTGACCTTGCGAGCACCCCGATCCGTGCAGGCCCCGCCTCCAGGGCCTGCACGGATCGAGGTGCTGGGGCGCGCAGCGCGAGTGACCCTCCGTTGAGAACTGAAGTATGGATTCCTCTCGGCTCCGCTCCTATCGTGATGAGGGGCTGCCCGACCCGCACCGCCCACGATCCAGATCGATCGGCCGCTCGCCGCGCGCGCCGGCACCTCATTTCACCCTGGCCCGGAGGAGCGCGCGGGCCGAGGGTGAAGGCGAGGGTGCATGGAAGGTCAGCTTCAGGACAGCGCTGGTGCTTCGGCCGAGACCCGCCAGCTTCGGACCGCCGCTGAGACGGCCTGACCAGGGCCAGCTCCTTCTCGCTGGCGCGGTGCGGAAGTCCCTTCCACGAAGGGCTCGCCGGTGAGGGCATAGCCCAGCTTCAGGTAGAAGGGCACGGCGGTCTCCCGCGCATGCAGCACCATGACGGCGTAGTCGCGCCGCCGGGCCTCGGCTTCGCTTTCCCGCACCATCGCGGCGCCCAGCCCCCGGCCCTGCATGTCCTCCCGCACGGCGACCTGGCGCATCTGGACGCGACCCCCGCCCCGGTCCGAAAGGAGCAGGCAGCCCACCAGGGCCGAGCCGTCGAAGCTGGCCAGATGGAGGTCGGCGGACTCCGCGGCGAGCTGCGCCTCGGAGAACTCCAGGCCCAGGGGCTTGCGCAACACGTCCCGGCGCAGGGCCACGCAGAGGGCGTAGGCGGGCGAGAGGTGGGGGATCCAGCGGAGTTCCGAAGGAACCGTCACTTGTGATACCGGGGCGTGAAGGGCTCGGACGGCGGGTAAGGGTTGTCCATGAGCCGGAAGGGGATGTTCAGCTTGAACCGGGTCCATTGGGGCTCGCCCTCGATGAGGGCTGGCTGGAAGGACCAGGTGAGGGCGTTGTCGAGGGCCGCGACGGCGAGGGCGGGGTCTCCGCTCACCACGCTGCCGCGGGCCGGGTTCCCTTCGGGGTCGATGGTCATCTCCACGACGACGACCCCCTGGATCCGGTTGGCCTTGGCGAAGGCCGGGTAGGGCGGAGGGGAGGGCTTGTGCCGCACCTTCATCTGTTTGAATTCCACGTAGACGGAGGGGGCCGGGATGCGGGTGGGCGCCTTGCCCTGGCTGGCGGGGCCCGGCATGGGGCGGGGCAGGGTCGTGGGCGCCGCAATCCCGAAGCGGCGGGACAGGAGCTGCATGGCGGTGAGGCCGCAGGCGTCGCTGATTTCCGCGAAGGCCAGCTCGGGGATCCGCACCCCCGTCAGGGCGCCGGCGCGGAGGACCTCCTTCTTCGGCGCGGCGTCGGGAATGCTGGCGTTCACCGAAAAGATTACCGCGCCGCTGGTGCGGCTCGTGGCCTGCAGGCGGAGGGTCAGGGGGGCGGCGGGATCCGGCCCTGCCTTCGCCGCTTCCACGGACACTCCCATGAGGGCCGCGGACTCCTCCACGGAACGCCGGATCTGCGCCAGGTCAAGGGGCAGGTTCTGGGGCAGCGCGTCCTGGCTGATGTCCAGTACGATCCTCGCCCTGGGGACCTCCTGGACGAGAGGTCCGGTGAGGAGCAGGAGCGCAGCAGGCATCATGGAGGTCTCGACAAGGATGGGCGGGTGGCGGAGCAGCCTCGGGTTCAGGAAGAGTATGGCGACGTCCAGGGGCCGGCGCCCTGGTCGGCGCTGTTTTTCCTCGGCTTCGCCTCCGGCCTGCCCCTCCTCCTCACCAGCACCACCCTCCAAGCCTGGCTCACGAAGGCCGGCGTGGATCTGGGCACGGTGGGCTTCTTCGCCCTGGTGGGATTGCCCTACACGCTGAAGTTCCTCTGGTCGCCCCTGCTGGACCGCTTCGCGCCGCCCCTGCTGCCCCGCCGTCGGGGCTGGATCCTGGCGGCCCAGGTCGCCCTCGTGCTTCTGCTCGTGGTCCTCGCCTATGCCGATCCCCGCGCGGGCCTGCCCTGGATCGCCGTCCTGGCCTTCGCGGTGGCCTTCGCGTCCGCCACCCAGGACATCGCCATTGACGCCTGGCGCGCGGAGATCCTGCCGCCGCGCTGGCAGGGCCTCGGCGCCTCCCTCCACGTCGGAGCCTACCGCCTCGCCATGGTGTTGGCGGGCGCCTTCGCCCTCATCCTCGCGGACCGTGCGGGCTTCCGGATCACCTACCTGGCCATGGCGGCGCTCCTGTTGCCGGGGCTGCTGGCGAACCTCCGTGCGCCTCAGCCCCACCTGCCGCCGGCCCCCCGCACCCTGGCCGCCGCGGTGGTGGAGCCCCTCCGGGCCCTGCTGCGGCGTCGGGGCGCGGCGGAGGCCCTCCTCTTCGTCGTGCTCTACAAACTGGGGGACAGCCTCGGCCTCGCGCTCGTGGTGCCCTTCCTCCTCAAGACCGGCTTCTCCATGACGGAAGTGGGCCTCGCCACCAAGGGCGTGGGCGTCGCGGCCATCATCCTGGGGGGCCTGCTGGGCGGGCTGCTCATGGCCTGGTGGCCCCTGCGCCGCGCCCTCCTCGTCTTCGGCCTCGTGCAGCTGAGCACCAGCCTCGTGCTCCTGGTCCTGGCCCTGAAGGGACGCAGCCTGACCTGGATGCTCGCCGCCATCACCTTCGAGAATCTGGGCTACGGCCTCGGCACCGCGGCCTACACCGCCTTCATGATGCGTCTCTGCGACAAGGGCCTCGCGGCCACCCAGTACGCCCTCGTCTCCTCGCTGATGGCCCTCGCCCGGGTGGTCTTCGCAAGCCCGGCGGGCGTTGCCGCCGAAGCCCTGGGTTGGCCCGCCTTCTTCGGCCTCTGCGCCGGGCTGGCCCTCCCGGGCCTGCTCCTGCTCCTCAGGTTCGAGCGCTGGGAACTGCCGGCGACGGTTTCGCCAGGCGGAGGGTGAACCACCCCTGCGGATCCGCCCAGGTCTGGACGGGTTCGAAGCCGCCCGCCACCAGGAGGCGGTCCACCTCCGCCGGCGGGTGCTTGTAGCTGTTCTCCGTGTGGATGCGCTCGCCTTCGGCGAAGGCGATCGCCAGGCCCGTGGCCGCGAAGGCCACCTCCTGGGCGCGCGTGCTTTCGAGGTGCCTCTCGATGCGGTGCTCGGTTTCGTTCCACAGGGCCACGTGCCGGAAGCCCTCCAGGTCGAAGTCCGCCCCCAGTTCCCGGTTGAGCCGCGCCAGCAGGTTCAGGTTGAAGGCCGCGGTCACCCCCGCCGCGTCGTCGTAGGCGGGCACGAGGATGGCCGGGTCCTTCTCCAGGTCCAGGCCCAGCAGGAAGAGGTCGTCCGGTCGCAGGCGGGCGCGCAGGTCCCCCAGGAAAACGATGGCCTCCTCCGGCTCGAAGTTGCCGAGGGTCGAGCCCATGAAGAGCACGAGGCGCGGGCCTTCGGCGTGGTCCAGGCGCGCCAGGGCGGGCAGGTAGTGGTCGCACACCGGGTCGACGCGGAGGTCGGGCAGGCGCTCGCCGAGCTGCTCCTTCGCCTCGTCCAGGGCCGCGGCGGAGACGTCGATGGGGTGGAAGACGAGCCCGGGCCGGCGGGCGAGGGCGGCTTCCAGGAGGAGGGCGGTCTTGCGGGCGGTGCCGGAGCCCAGCTCGATGGCGCGAGCCCTCCTCGTCGTAGAAGAGCCATGGGGGCAGGGTCTTTGGCGTGGCGCCGAGGCCCCGGGCCGCCGCGTCGGCGAGGGCTTGGTTGTAGGCAAGGTTCCGGGCCAGGTTCATCGGGACCTCGCGAGGCGCAGGCCCGTGAACTGCCAACGGGCCGCCGGGGGGAAGAAGTTGCGGTAGCTGGCCCGGAGGTGGTCCGAAGGCGTGGCGCAGGAGCCGCCCCGCAGCACCATCTGGCCGCTCATGAACTTGCCGTTGTACTCGCCGATGGCGCCAGGTCCAGGCCGGAAGCCCGGGTAGGGGAGGTAGGCCGACGCCGTCCACTGCCACACGTCCCCGTAGAAGCCGGTCCGGGCCGTCGAGGGATGGAAGCCGCCGGCCTCGGCGAAATGGCCCTCCAGGGGCGCCTGGCCCGCGGCGTGCTCCCACTCGGCCTCCGTGGGCAGGCGGGCGCCGGCGCAGCCGCCCTCCAGGTCCATCCACCGGGCGAAGGCGTCGGCCTCGTAGCAGCTGAGATGGCAAACGCATTCCTCGGGATTCACGGCCCGCTCCCCCTGGAGGGAATAGACGCACCAGGCGCCGTCCCCGGGACGCCAGTAGGCCGGAGCGGTCCAGCCCTGGGCCTGCACCGCGTCCCAGCCGTCCGAAAGCCAGAGCTCGGGACGACGGTAGGCTCCGGCCTCCATGAAGGCCAGGTACTCCCCGCAGGTGGCGGGCCGGGAGGCGATCTCGAAGGGCTCCAGGAAGACCCGGTGGCGGGGCAGCTCGTTGTCGAAGGCGAAGCCCTCGCCAGCATGGCCGATCTCAGTGAGGCCCCCCTCGAAGGTCAGCCATTCGAGCAGGGAGGCCATGCCCGGGGGCGGCGGGGTGCCGCCGTAGGCGGGCTTCAGGGGATTCTCCGCGAAGAGGGATTTGAGGTCCGTGAGGAGCAGTTCCTGGTGCTGCTGCTCGTGGTTCAAGCCCAGCTCCAGGAGATCGGCGGGGCAGTTCCCGTCGGCGAGGAGGGCCGCCATGGCCGCGTCCACGTGCCGGCGGTAGGCCCTCACCACGTCCAGGGAGGGCCGCGTCAGCAGACCCCGCCGGGGCCGCGGATGCCGCTCGCCGATGGCGTTGTAGTAGGAGTTGAACAGGTAGCCGAAATCAGGATGAAAGTCCCGGTAGCTCGAATCTTGGGTTTTAAGAAGAAACGTCTCGAAGAACCAGGTGGTGTGGGCCAGATGCCACTTGGCGGGCGAAGCGTCGGGCATGGCCTGCACGCAGGCGTCTTCGGCGGAAAGGGGCGCGGCCAGGGCCTCCGTGCGGGCGCGGACGGCGGCGTAGCGTTCCGGCGCGCCGCTCACTGGATGCCCCGCTCCTTCCCGAAGACCCGGTCCAGCACCAGGCCCGCGGTCTCCTCGATGCTGCGGCCGGTGACGTCGATGACCGGCCAGCGGCGATGGGCCTTGAAGACCGTTTCGGCGTGGGCCAGCTCCTCGAAGATGTGGCCCAGGTCCGCGTAGGCATCCGCGGTGCCGACGCCCCCCAACCGCTTCATGCGGTGGAGGCGGATCTCCTGCAGCCGCTCGGGCTGGATGGTGAGGCCCACGATGCGCCCCTGGGGGATGCCGTCCAGGGCCGGCGGCACCGGCACGCCCACCACGAGGGGCACGTTCATCACCTTGTGGCCCTCCATGGCCAGGTACATGGAGAGGGGCGTCTTGCTGGTGCGCGACAGGCCCACCAGCACGATGTCGGCGTCCGCGAGGCCCGAGAGGTCCTGGCCATCGTCGTACTTGAGGGCGAACTCGATGGCCTCGATGCGGCGGAAGTACTTGTCGTCCACCATGTGGAAGAGGCCCGGGCGCTCCTCGGGGCGTTCCCTGAGATAGATGGCCAGGGTGTCCAGCAGGTCCCCGAAAAGGTCGATGTGGGTGAGGCGCAGCTCGGCGCAGCGGTCCTCCAGGTGGTGGCGCAGGTCCCGGCTCACGGTGGTGTGCACGATCACCGCGCGCTTCTCCTTCGCCATCCCCAGCACCCGGTCCATGTCCTCCCGGGACTTGACGTTCTGGAAGCGCCGCACCAGCACGTCCTCCCCGTGGGCGAACTGGGTGAGGGCCGCCTGCACCATGCGCAGGGCGGTCTCGCCGGAGCCGCCGCTGACGATGTAGATGGGGTGCTTGTCCATGGGCGGGGTCGGGGTTCCGGGGCTGGGTCGGGCAGGCTGGAGTCTGAAGGCTAGGCTACATTGCTCCTGACCCTTCCGCGCGACGCCATGACCCGCCAGCCTCCCCCCCAGACCACCGCCACCCGCCCGCCCCAGGTTCCCGCCGGGCTGCAGCGGCTGCGCTCGGACAACGCCCTCACCTCCTGGATCGCCTTCAGCCTCCCCGCGGGCATCGTCCTCTTCGGGGCGGTGATCTTCGGCCTCCGCTGGGCGCGGCTGCGCCGCCGGATTCCGCCGGACCCCGAAGGGGTGCTGCTGGGGGCCGTCAGCCGCTCTCTCCACGAGCGCGGGGAGCTGGCGGCCTCCCTCGGGGAGCTGCGTACCGTCCACGAGAAGCTGCTGGACGCCCTGCCTTCGGGCCTGCTCTGGGTGGACCAGCGGGGCCGCATCGCGGCCCTGAACCACGTCGGCCAGGCGCTGCTCCGGGTGCGCCGCGGCGTCATGGGCCTTGACGCGGCCTTCGTGCTGGAGCCCTTCCCCTGGCTGCTGGAGGGCCTCCAGCGGCCCCCGGGGGAGGTATGGCGGGCGGACGGGGACGGCCGGCGCTGGCGGCTGAGGCGCATCGAGGCCCCGGACCGGGTGGGCTCCCTGCTCCAGTTCGAGGACATCACCGAGGAGGAGCAGGAGGAGCGGCGGCGCCTGCTCCGGGACCGCTTCGCCGAGCTGGGGGAGATGACCGCCGGGGTGGCCCACCAGCTGAAGAACGGCCTGGCGGTGCTGAAGGGGCACGGCCAGCTGCTGGCCCGGGCGGGCCACGCCGAAGCGGCGTCGGAGCTGCTGCAGGAGACCGAGGAGCTGCAGACCGTCGTCCAGCGCTTCCTGCAGTGGGCGAAGCCCCTGGAGCCGGACCTGCGGCCGGTGAGGCTGCACCAGGCCGCCGCCCAGGCCCTGGAGGAGGTCGCCAAGCGTCCGGGCGCGAAGGGGCGGCAGCTCTCCCATCAGGGCGAGGGCGAGGCCTTGGCCGATGCGATGCTGCTGCACCAGGCCCTGGTGAACCTGCTGGAGAACGCCTGCGAGGCCACCCCCGCGGGGGGCCGGGTGCGGATCACGCTCCAGGACCGGCTCATCGAGATCCTGGACGAGGGACCGGGGCTCGGCGAGGAGACCCTGGCGAAGATGCTGCGGCCCTTCGAATCCGGTCGGCCCGACGGCACCGGTCTGGGCCTGCCCCTGGCCCTGAAGTGGATCAATGCCCAGGGGGCGGATCTGCTTTTCGAAAAGCTGCCCGAGGGCGGCACGCGGACCACGGTGCGTTGGTAGAGGTACGCTGGAGCCATGAAGATCGCCCTGCTCCAGCTGGATCCGCGCCTCGGCGACGCCGAGGGCAACGGGAAGCGCATCGAGGCGGCCTACGCCAAGGCCGTGGCGGACGGCGCCCGCTTGGTGCTGGCGCCGGAACTGGCGGTGCCGGGCTACCTGGCGGAGGACCGGCTCTGGGAGCCGGGGCTGCGGGCCCGGATCGAAGCGGAATCCAGGCGGCTGGCGAGCCTGAGCGGTTCGGTGCCGCTCCTTTTCGGCACCAGCACGCCGGCGCCGTCGGGGCGGTTGTGGAACGAGCTCTGGTGGTGCGAAGGCGGCGTGATGCGCCAGACCCTTCGCAAGCGGGCCCTGCCGGAGTACGACGTCTTCGACGAGGCCCGGTGGTTCGAAGCCTCCACGGAGGCCCAGCCCCTGATCGACTTCGGCGGCCACCGCATCGGCGTGAGCATCTGCGAGGACCTCTGGGCGGATCCCACCCTCAGCAACGCGCCGGTGACCTACGCCGCGGACCCGATTTCGGATCTCGCCCGCAAGGGCGCGACGCTCATCCTCAATGCGTCGGCGAGTCCAGGCAATCTCGGAAGCTATGTGCCAACCGGACGCAGCGCGCCCTGGGCGGTGCCCTCGAAAGCCCAGCAGCGCCGCCGCCTCATCGCGGGCCTCGCGGCCAAGCACAGCATTCCGGTGGTGTACGGTTCCCGGGTGGGGGCGGAAAGCTGGCTCCTGTTTGATGGCGGCTCGGGCCTCGCCCAGCCGGACGGTTCCTGGCAGGACGGGCCGGAGTTCATCGAGGCGGAGCTGATGGTGGATACGGAGGCGCCGGGGACGCGATGGCCCGCGGACCTGGACGAGGGCGACTGGCTGCATCAGGCGCTCGTCATGGGCATCCGGGGCAACGCGAGAAAGCAAGGATTGGAAGGCGCGGTGATCGGCCTCAGCGGCGGCATCGATAGCGCGGTGGCGGCCGCGCTGGCGGTGGAGGCCTTCGGCGCGGAGCGCGTGCTGGGCGTGGCGCTGCCGACGCGGTACAGCAGCGCGGAAAGCCTCGAGCTGGCGAAGGACCAGGCCGCCCGCCTGGGCCTGCCCTTCCTGTCCGTGGACACGGATCTTCCTTTCGGCGGCGCGGCGGAAGCGCTGAAGGCGACCCTGCCCGGGCGGGAATTCTCCCTCACGGACGAGAACCTCCAGAGCCGCTGCCGGGCCATGCTGCTGATGGCGCTGACCAGCGAGCCGGCGATCCACGCCCGCCTGCAGACGAAGCGCCTCGCCGTGCTCAACACCGGCAACAAGAGCGAAGCCGCCACGGGCTACTTCACCCTCTACGGCGACGGCATTGGCGTCTTCGGGCCCCTGGCGGACTGCCTCAAGGCGCGGATCTACCTGCTGGCCCGCCATCTCGGCGAGCGCATCCCGCCGGGGATAGTGAATCGCGTGCCGACAGCGGAACTGAAGCCCGGCCAGACCGACGAGGCCAGCCTGCTGCCCTACGCCCAGCTCGACGCCATCCTGGCCGCCGTGATCGAGGCCCAGCGGCCGGAAGAAGGGCTGGCGGAGGATCTCGCCTGCTTCCTGGACGGCGCCGAGCTCCAGAACGCCCGAGCCAACCTGCCCCGGATCCTCGGGCTCCTTCGGTCCACCGAGTTCAAACGTCGCCAGTTGCCCTACGGCTTGAAAGTGAGCCCGAAGGCCTTCGGGGCCGGGCGGAGGATCCCGCTCACGGCGATCTGAGCCGCGTTTCCAAACCCGCATGGATCCTGTATTCTGTAGCCCGCCGCCGGTGTGGCGAAATGGCAGACGCGACAGACTCAAAATCTGTTTTGGGCAACCAAGTGTCGGTTCGAGTCCGACCACCGGCACCATGGTGTTCCGTCAGGCCGCGCTCGGCACTTCGGCAGAGCGGGCTTGTGCTTCGTCGACAATCCCGGGACTAGTCATCTTGGAAGATCAGGATTAGGGATGGCATGCCCAGCTCGAAGGAAAACGTCATCGAGAGGCGCAGTGTCCGGACTCCAGATATCGTTTTCTCCGGATTGAATCGATACCCCATTGCGTATCGGATCGTCTCTCGCAGAAAGGGTTCCTCGCCATCGACTGGTTCAACCCGGACAACGTTTCCGCTATCGGCAATAATCCATCGCACAATGGCTTTGCCTTCCGTTCTGCGCCGTATCGCATCAGCAGGGTACGGCATCGGACGTGGCTGGAAGGTGATGGAGGGTTTGCCAGAGCGGACGGCGTCCGGTCGGGTCGGTGGTTCTGCGCCAGTGGGCGTCGGCATGCCGGCCATGGGCAATCGAGGCGCTTGGCAACTCAGGCAGATCAGAAACAGGGCTGGTGCAGTTGAAGGTCGGACAATGGAGGGGACGCTGCTCTTCATCCGGTTCCCAGGGTTCACTTCT
>JBGASS010000015.1:0-15776 GCA_044229555.1 Holophagaceae bacterium | reverse complement strand
ACGGACTGAACACCCATGAGGGGAAGATGACCTGCGAGCCCGTGGCCCGTGACCAGAAGCTAGACTACACCGATCCCAAGTCCTTCCTCTGATGCCGCGGATCTCCTCCCGCGCCCGCAGCTTCCCCGATTCCCCCATCCGCAAGCTCGCGCCCCTGGCGGACGCGGCGCGGGGGCGGGGGATCCACGTCCACGGCCTCAACATCGGCCAGCCCGACATCCCCACGCCGCCGGAATTCCTGGAGGCCCTCCGGGGCTACGACGCCAAGGTGCTGGCCTACGGCCGCTCCGAAGGCGAGCCGGAGCTGCGGGAGGCCTTCGCGGACTACTACCGGCAGGCGGGCCTGGCGGTCTCGCCCGGGGAGATCGTCGTCACCGCCGGCGGCAGCGAGGCCCTGCTCTTCGCCATACAGATCGTGGCGGAGCCCGGGGACGAGATCCTCTGCTTCGAGCCCTTCTACACCAACTACAGCGCCTTCGCCCGCATGAGCGGCGTGGCCCTGAAGGCCCTGCCCACGGAGGCCGCGGAGGGCTTCCACCTGCCCCCCGAGGCGGTCCTCCGCGCGGCCCTCACCCCCCGCACCAAGGCCATCCTGCTCTGCTCCCCCAACAACCCCACGGGCACCGTCCTGACGGAGGACGAGCTGGAGATGGTGGCCCGGCTCGCCGGGGAGCACGGCCTCTTCGTCATCGGCGACGAGGTGTACCGGGAGTTCGTCTACGAGGGGCGGCACACCTCCGTACTGGCCATTCCCGGGCTGGAGCGCCGGGCCATCCTGGTGGACAGCGTCTCCAAGCGCTACAGCGCCTGCGGGGCCCGCATCGGCTGCCTGGTCTCCAGGCACCCCGACGTGGTCGCCGCCGCCATCCGCTTCGCCCAAGGGCGCCTCTGCCCGCCGGTGGCGGAGCAGCGGGCCGCCGCCGCCGTGGCGCGCCTGGGCCTGGGCTTCTTCGATCCCATCCGCGAGGAGTACCGCCGCCGCCGGGACGCCGCCTTCGAGGGCCTCCAGGCCATTCCGGGCGTCCAGTGCCTCCAGCCCGCCGGCGCCTTCTACCTCATGGCGGAGCTGCCGGTGCCGGACGCGGAGGCCTTCTCCCGCTGGCTCCTCACGGACTTCCAGAAGGACGGCGAGACCGTGATGCTGGCGGCGGGGCCGGGCTTCTACGCCGAGGGCAGCGAGGCCCGCGGCCGCAGCCAGGCGCGCCTGGCCTACGTGCTCGAGGTGCCGAAGCTGGCGCGGGCCATGGCCTGCCTGGCGGAGGCGGTGGAAGCCTACGCGTCGGTCCGCGCGCTCTAGCTAGTCCGGGCTGCCCGTGTCGAAAAGCACCGTGCCCCAGTAGTACAGCTCGTTGGGCGGGATCACCGGCGGCACGTGGTCGGACTTCCGCACCCAGGTGCGGTAGACGGCCACCGCCAGCTCGCTGCAGTAGTAGCGCTCCGGGTGGTTGATGCCGATCAGTCCCGTGTAGTCGTAGGGCCGGCCCACGAGACTGCGGGCCTGGGCCGCCGCGTGGACGTTCCGCCCTTCCCGGGACCATTTCGGCCGGATCAGCAGCAGGCGGTGCGCCTTGGCGACGAAGGCCGGCAGCGGCGTCACGTGGATGCCGCTGCCGTCAGCCTCGATGACCACCCCGTTGGCCAGGTCCAGCACGGCCGCGTGGCTGAATGGAGAGTTGGTCACCAGGGAGACCAGATTGTCCGTGGGGTGGTAGCCGCGGATCACCAGCCAGTCGCCGTCCCGGCCCAGGCGGCGGAGCCCGGCGAGGGTCTCCTCGTCCCGCCCCGCGCGCTCGGCCGCCCGGGGCGGCTCGACGGTCACCGGACGGGAGCAGCCCGGGGCCACGAGCAGGGCTGTGCAGAACGTCAAGAGGGCCGGGCGCATGGCTGCCAGGGTAACCCTTCCCGCTACGCTGGAAGCGCCCCCTCAAGGAACCGCCATGCGCCCCGAGCATCCCGTCGCCCTCATCACCGGAGCCTCCAGCGGCTTCGGGGAAGCCATCGCCCGGGCCTTCGCCGCCGAAGGCTTCCACCTCGCCCTGGGCGCCCGCCGGGTCGACCGGGTCCTTGCCTTGGCGGAGGAGCTCGCGGCGAAGCATGGCGTGAAGGCCTGGACTGCGGAGGTGGACACCCGCGACACCGCCAGCGTGAACGCCTTCGCCGATGGCGCGGCGGAGGCCCTCGGCGCCCTCCACGTCATCGTCGCCAACGCGGGCCTGGCCCGGGGCCTCGACCGGATCTGGGAGATCCCGGACGCCGATCTGGAAGCCATGCTGCGCACCAACGTGGAGGGCGTGGTGAGGACGATCCGCGCGGCGCTGCCCCACGTGCGCAAGGCCGGCTGGGGCCACGTGATCTTCATCGGCAGCACCGCCGGCCACGTGATGTACGAGGGGGGCGGCGTCTACGCGGCCTCCAAGCACGGCGTGAAGGCCCTGGCCCACACCCTGCGCCTCGAGCTGTGCGGCGAGCCCATCCGGGTCACCTCCATCGATCCGGGCATGGTGCGCACGGAGTTCTCGGACATCCGCTTCCGGGGCCAGGCGGATGCCGCGGCGAAGGCCGCCGCGGTGTACCGCGGGATGACGCCGCTGGAGGCCGGGGACATCGCCGAGTGCGCGCGGTGGGCCGTGGGGCTGCCGGACCACGTGAACATCGATGAGCTGATCGTCAAGCCGAGGGACCAGGCCAGCCACCACGGGGCGAAGGTCTTCCGCCGGGATTGATCCGGAACTGGAAACGCTCCTTTCAATCCGGTCATCGGGTGGCTATACCTAGGCATCCCGGATGTTCTCCTCCCTGGTTTCCCGCGCGCTGAGCGGCCTTCCCCGTCGAGGCCGCCTACGGGGTGTTCTCCTGGCGGCCCTGGCGTCGGCGGCCCTGGCCGCCCAGGGGACCTACCACTTCAAGAGCTACGGGCCAGATCAGGGGCTCACGAACCTGGCCACCACCGCCATCACCCAGGACGCCACCGGCTACCTCTGGGTCGGCACCGAAGGGGGCGCCTTCCGCTACGACGGCCAGCGCTTCCTCCGCTTCGCCCAGAGCGAGGGTCTCGCCGACCAGCTGGTGATCGACCTCCGGGCCCTGCCGGACGGCTCCCTCTTCGCCGTCACCGCCAGCGGGACCTTCCGCTTCGACGGGAAGCGCTTCCAGGAGGTCCGGGACGGCGGCGGCGGGGTCCTCAAGGACTTCGCGCGCTTCGCCCTGGCCCTGGACGGCTCCCTCCTGCTCGGCAGCCGCTCCGGCCTCTCGCGCTCCACCGACGGGGGACGCCGCTTCGAGCGGATGCCCAACGTTCCCGCCGGAGCCGTCACCGGGCTCTGGGTGGACCGCCGCGGCGGCGAGATCCTCGCGGTGCAGCGGGAGGGCGTCCCAGGGGACGGGCGGAAGCCCGACTACCACCTGCTGCGGGGCCGCCTGAAGGACGGCGCGGTGATCTGGGAACGGAAGGATCTGCCGCCGCCGCTGAACGGCGAGCGCTACGACGCCCTCCTCCGGGACAAGTGGGGCCACCTCTGGGCGCGGGGCGCCACCCGTTTCTTCCGCCTGACGGCCTGGGGCGCCGCGGCGGAGGAGATGACCTCCCGGCTCCCGGGCCATCCCACGCAGACCACGCCCACGCTCTGCCTCGACCAGGAAGGGCGTGTGTGGGCCCCCACCGACCACCGGCTCGTCCTCGTCGACGGCGACACGCGGCTCCTCCTGGGGGAGGCCGAAGGCCTCCCCACGCCCTGGGCGAACGCCCTCTTTGTGGACCGGGAGGGTTCCCTGTGGGTCGGGGCCGAGGGCGTGCACCGCCTGCAGGGGGGCTTCCTCTGGCGGGGCTTCACCCGCAAGCAGGGGCTCCCGGCGGACGCGGCCTGGTCCCTGCTCAGGGACCGCAAGGGCCGGCTTTGGGCGGCCACGTTGCGGGGACTGGCCCACCTGGAGGGCGCCGCCTTCCTGCCCCAGGCCGAAACCCTCGACCGCCGGCTCTGGGCCCTGGCCGAGGACGTCGAAGGGGGCGTGTGGACCGGCGGCACGGCCCGGGAGGACCAGCCCACGGACCTCCTCCGGCTGGCCCCGGGCGCCGGGCGCTTCGAGTCCGTCCCCATCCCCAGCGTGGGCACCGCCACGGTGAGCAGCCTCGCCGCGGATCCCGGGGGCGGACTCTGGATCGGCACCAACACCCGAGGCCTGCACCGGCTGGTGCGGAAGCAGGGCGTCTGGACTTCGACGCGGGTGGTCCTCCCGGGAGGGGCGGAGGAGGAGAACATCACCCGGATCCTGGTGGAGCGGGGAGGCCGGGTCTGGGCCACCGGGAACCGGGGCGTGGTGGTGAGCGAGGGCGAGGGCTGGACCCGCCTGACCCAGGCCCAGGGGCTGCAGGAGACCTTCGCCAGCACCCTGGCGGTGGACACCTCCGGCCGGGCGTGGGTCGGCTACTGGACCGTCCACGGGCTGACCCGCCTGGAACACGGGAAGTCCGGCTGGCGGGTGGCGGCCCACCTGGACCAGCCCGACGTACTCTTCGACGACGACATCCTGAGCCTCGAGGCCGCCGCGGACGGCTCCCTCTGGTTCGGCACCACCGAAGGCGTCAAGCGCTGGCGGGAGGGCCGCTTCGAGCAGTTCGGCCGCAGCCGGGGGCTCCCCGGCGAGGACTGCGTGGCCAACGCCCTCTGGCTGGACGGGAACGGCGACGGGGAAGGGGACGTGTGGGCGGGCACCAGCAGCGGCATCGCCCACTTCGACCATAGGATCTACCGCGGGCCCATGCCTTCCCCCAAGGTGCGCATCACCGTGGTGAAGGATGGCAGCGGACGGCTCCGGGAGGCCTCGGGCCAGGCCCTCCAGGTGCCCTACCGCTTCCGCTCCATGGATTTCAGCTTCGAGTGCCTCAGCTTCCTGGACGAGACCCACCTGCGCCCCCAGGTGCGCCTGGTGGGCTTCGAGGACGCCTGGCGGGATTCGGAAAGCCGCTCGGCCCGCTACACCACGCTGCCTCCCGGGCGCTACACCTTCGCCGCCCGCTTCCTCGACGCCGACGGGCAGCCGGGCCCGGAGGCCCGCCAGGAACTGCAGGTCCTGCGGCCCTGGTGGCAGGCCTGGTGGTTCCTGCTCCTGTCCGGCCTCACCCTGGCCGGGGCGGTGGGCCTCCTCATCCATTGGCGCACGGAGCTGCTGCACCGCCGGACCCTCGAGCTGGAGCGCCTGGTGGAGCTGCGCACCCAGGACCTGCAGGCGGCGAACGCGGCCCTCGAGGAGGCCAGCATGGTGGACGCGCTCACCGGCCTCAAGAACCGCCGCTACCTCGCCCTCCACATGCCGGAGGAGGAGGCCCGGGTGCAGCGGGCCCACTGGAGCGCCGAGGCGCGCGGCGAGGCGCCGAAGGGGGAGGATCTCGGCCTGCTGCTGGTGGACCTCGACCACTTCAAGGCGGTGAACGACACCCACGGGCACGCCGCCGGGGACGCGGTGCTGCGGCAGTCGGCGGAGGTGCTGCGGAACGCCTGCCGGGAGACCGATACGGTGGCCCGGTGGGGCGGCGAGGAGTTCCTGGTGGTGGCCCACCGGGTCGACCGCGGGACCGTGGACGCCATCGCCCGGAAGATCCACGACGCCTTCTTCAACCATCCCTTCGAGCTGCCGGAAGGCGGCGTGATCCGGCTCACCTGCTCCGTGGGCTTCGTCGCGCTCCCCCTGCTGCCCACGGACGCCATGGCCCTGGGCTGGGAGGCGACCCTCGAGGCGGCGGACCACTGCCTCTACGCCGCCAAGCACAGCGGGCGGGACGCCTGGGTCGGCGTCTACGGCACCCCGGAACGCCGGTTCACCCTGGGGCCACACTTCGTCCATGACCTGGCCCAGCTGGTCCGGACGGGCCAGCTCACCCTCAGCGCCTCGCTGCCCGCGGACCGCATCGTCTGGACCCTCTGAAGGCGGCAGGGAGCCGCGGTCAGGACTTCCGGGCGATGCGGACGGTGAGGGGCAGCCCGCAGAGCATGGCCAGGACGCCCGCCCGCCAGCCCCACTGGAAGCCGTAGCGGCCCATGAGCAGGCCCAGGGCCCAGCTGCCGAGGCCGATGCCCGCGTCGAAGGCGAACATGAAGGTGCCGAAGGCGGCGCCCCGGCGTTGGGGCGAAACCTTGTCCAGCAGGGCGGTGTTGAGGAGGGTGAAGACCATGGAGTAGCCGGCGCCGTAGACGAGGCCCGCGGCGATGTGCCGAAGGGAGGCTCCGGGAGCGAAGGCCAGGAGGGAGAGACCCGCGGCGGCCAGGAGCAGCATCCAGGGCAGGAGCCGCACGGGCCGCTCGCCGAAGCCCACGGCGCCCATGAGCAGGCGCGTGGCCACCATGCCGATGGCGAGGCAGGAGAGGAAGGCGGAGGGCCAGGGCATCTTCAGCCACAGGGCCTCCTGGGCGCTGAAGCTGCTGAGGGCGCCGTAGCTCAGGGCCACGAAGAAGAGCACGGAGGCGAGGCGGACGGCCGCGGGCTCCGGTCCCTGGAGGGACGGGCGCTCCTCGGCGCGGGCGGTGTCCGCGGGCAGCCGGCGGATCAGGACGGAGAGCACGGCGAAACTCACCACCAGCCCCAGGCACATGCCCTTGAAGCCGAAGAGGCGATGGAGCTCCACGCCCACCGTGGGCCCGAAGACCACGCCGCCCGGGCTCGCCAGGCCGTACCAGCTGAGGCCTTCCGCGCGGCGGTCCTCGGGCAGCAGGCCCCCCAGCAGGGCGGTAGTGGAGGTGAGCAGGCCCGACCAGATGGCGCCGTGCAGCGGCGCGAGGAGGTAGAAGCCCCAGCGCACCGGCATGAAGGCGTAGGCCGCCATGATCAGCGTGAAGCTCGTGGACGCGAAGACCATCATCCGGCGGTGGCCGATGCGGTCGCCGAGCTGCCCCGTCACCAGGGCGCCCAGGGAGCTGCCCACCGTGAACACGCTGAGGAAGCGCCCGCTCTCCGACAGGCCCGCGCCCAGTTCGCGCAGGCGCAGGGGGGCCGTGGGGAAGAGCTGGAAGGCCGCGAAAAAGGTCAGGAAGGTGCAGGCCCAGACCAGCGCGAAGGAGCGCGTCCAGAGGGGCGGGCAGGGATCGGGCATCCGTCCAGGCTCTCATGGGTTGAGATGGCGGCAAGGTGCCGGCGGCGGATCGTGCAGTCGACTTTCAACAAGGCTCCCTTGACCCCGAATCCATCCACGGAGGACCGAGCCGCTCAGCCTGACCCGGCCGGCTGGAGGGGAACCTCTCCACGCCGCGCCAGCCGCAGACACAACCCCCACGCCACCACCAGGCACGCCGCGCCCACGGCCCAGCCGAAGCGGAACGACCACCGCTGCATGACCCACCCGATGCCCACGCTGCCCGCGGCCACGCCGCCGTCGAAGGCCGCGTAGAGGGCCCCCACCGCGGCGCCGCGGCGGGCGACGGAACCCCGGGCCATGACCCCCGAAAAGATCAGGGTGTGGACCATGCCGTAGCCGGCGCCGTAGACGAAGGAGCCCGCGACGTGGCGGACCAGCTCCAGGTCGAGGCCGTGCCAGCGCCCGCCGGGCAGGGCGGCGAGCAGGACGTTCCCCGCGAAGGTGATGGCCATCATCCCGGGCAGGAGGCGCTCCGGCGAGGCCCCGAGGCCGCGGATGCCCAAAGCCAGGCGCATGGCCACCATGCCCAGCGAGAAGCAGGTGAGCAGCGCCGAGGTCCAGGCCAGCCCCAGCGCCTTGGCCTCCTGGGCGGAATAGGGCGGCATGGGCCCGAAGCTGAGGGCGAGGAGGAAGAGGGTGACGGCAGGGAGCCAGACTCTGCGCTCCGGCAGGCCCAGCTGCAGGGGCGGCCGCTCGGCCTTCGGCGGATCCTTGGGGAGCCGGCCCACCATCACGTGGAGGGCGTAGAAGGAGACCCCCAGCAGGCCCATGTGCCAGGCAAAGCCCAGGTGCGGGAAGAGCCAGAGGCCCAGCAGCGGTCCCACCGCCACGCCTCCCGGGCTGGCGAGGCCGAAGAGGCTCAGGCCGCCGGCGCGGTCCTCTTCGGGCAGCAGGCCGCCCACCTTCGCCACCGAGGCCGTGCGCAGTCCCGACCACAGGAGCCCGTGGAGGGGCGCCAGGACATAGAAGCCCCAGCGCCCCGGCATCAGAGCGTAGGCCCCGAAACAGGCCGCGCAGAAGAGCGACGCGCCCCGCAGCACGCGGCGCTGGCCCAGGCGGTCGCCCAGGGGCCCCGTGAACAGCGCGCCCAGCCCCGAGCCCAGGGTGAAGGCCGCCATGAAGCGGCCGCTTTCCGCCAGCGTCGCGCCCAGTTCCCGCCAGCGCAGGGGCAGCACCGGGAAGAGCTGGTAGCCGGCGGCAAAGATCAGGAAGTAGAACGAGGTCAGCAGCACGAAGGCGGGCGAGAAGAGCCTCGGGCGGCGCGTATCCATGGCTTCAGCGTAGCGAAGGCGGAAGGCGGCACGGTCCACGACGCACCCGGGTAGGCTTCCTTCGTGCTTCCCCTCATTCTCCTGTCCACCGAAAGCCCCCAGGCCGCCGCCCTGGCCGCGGCCTCGCGGACGGTGGAGGCGGCCCGGGACGCCTTCCGGGAGGAGGCGAAGCCCGGCGTGGAGCAGGTGGTGAACCTGCGCTTTGCCCTTGAGAAGGCCGTGAAGACCCGGTCCGCGGCCCACCGGCGAGACCGAGCGGGGCGACCGGGTCTGGGTGCGCGCCTGCGCGGAGCTGCAGCGGGGCCTGAAGGTGCAGGAGCGCTTCCACGGCGTGGCATCGAAACCGCTGCTGCCCCACCTCGAAGCCCTGGAAGCCTGCTTCCAGGCCCAGGGGCTGAACGCCTGGCCCTTCTCCGAGCGCATCCTGGCCATCGCCGTGGCCACCTCCACGAAGCCCGCCCCGGACCTGGAGCGCCGCGCCCTTGCGGCCCTGCGGCACGCCTACGGCGAGTTCCTCTCCATGCGCGGCCCGGACCTCGCGAAGACCCTGACGTGGAGCGAGGTCCTGGCGGACCTGTGGCTGCGGAGGCCCGAGGGCCGCGACGCCTCCCGGGCCTTCATCGAGACGGCCCTGCGCAGCGATGCCCAAGGGGTGTGGAAGCTCTGCGCCCGTCACGGCGGCGAAACCCTGAAGGCCAAGGTGGCGCGCCTGCTGGACCGGGTGGATCCCGCCGCCCTGGCCCAGGAGCGGCGCTGGGCGGGCAGCTGGGCCCACCCGCTGCTCCAGACCCCCTGGAAAGGCGAGGCCCTGGCCGCCCTGGGGCGGGTGGACCGCCACCTCGCGGGCCAGCCGGGGCTGGAGGCCTGCTTCAGCCGCGTGGACATCGCCGAGGCCGAAGGGGCCTGGGACCGGGGTGCGGCCCTGCTGGCGGCGGCCCTCCGCACCGCCGCCCCCAAGGAATTCCGGACCGTCGCGGACCGGGCCCTCGACTTCCTGGAGCGCCACGCCGACCGCGGCCTGCTGGAAGCGGTGGCCCGCGCGGTGGCGATGCATCGCGGGTCCGCCGGGGAGGACTACCCCGAAGTGGCCCGGGGCCTGGCGAGACCGCCTGTCGCTGGCGCGCAATCTGGGAGGCCAGGGACGCTTCGAGGAGGCGGCGGAGCTCTTCGCGTCCCTGGCGGCCCTCGGTCCGGAGCTGGCGCCGAACGCGGGCTTCGAGTGGGCGGAGGCCCTGCGGCGGGCGGGCCGGACGGACGAGGCGCGCCTGCGGGCCCTCGAGGCCCTGGAACGCTGGTCCAAGGACTCCCTGCCGGCGCCCCGGGCGGGTCTCGCCCGGGCCCTGGGCCACGCCTCGAGCGGGGCCCAGAGCGCCTCCCTGCTGCCCGCGGTGATGGAAAAGCTCCGCAAGGAGCTCGGCGTGGGGGAGGACGGGCCCGGACCGGCGCTGCCGGACCTGATCGCCGCCCTCGCGTCCGACGAGGCGGCCCGGTCCGGGGAGGCCCCGCACCCCTGCGATCCGGATGATCCGCGGCAGCCCCGGGAGGTCAGGGCCCAGGCCCTGCTGGCCCAGGCCGCCGTCCGGGACGGCGCCGACCAGCCGGATTGCCTGGATGCGGCCCTGAAGCTGCTCGAGGAGGCCTCGGGCCCGCAGGACGCCCGGCTCGTGCCCCTCCTGAAGCAGGCCGCGGAGAAGCGGAAGGAGCGGGCCCCCGCCAAGGCCGAAGCCGCACTGCGCCGCGCCATCGCCCTTCTGGAGACCGCCCGGGAGCCCGAGGGGGCGGACCTCCTCGAGCTGCGCACCCTCCTGGGCCTGCACCTGCTCCAGCAGGGCCGCCCGGAGGAGGGAGCGGGGATCCTGGAGGCGGCCTTCGAGCGCGGGACCGCGGGCTTCCGGGCCACGAAGCGGGAGCTGGAAGCGGGGGGCAGCCTGGTCCTCGCCCTGCTGCAGGCCGCGGAGGAGGACCTGCGCTACGACCGCGCCCTGAGCCTCGCCCAGCGCGCCGCCGCCGTGCTCGAGCCCCTGCGGGAGGTTCCCGAGGAGGCCCGCCGCGACCTGGAGAAACTGCTCCGGAAGCTGGAACGCCAGGCGAAGCTGCAGCAGCTCCTGGGCCCGGCCTGGCCCGGCTGAAGCTTCGTGGCGGGCCGGTCCGCCTGGCCGCGATACGCTGGAGCTTTGCTTTCGAGGCCTGCATGAATCCCGACCAGCTCAGCTCCGAGATCGCCCGCGTCCAGAAGGGCGGCACCGAGAAGGCCCACGCGAAGAACGCGGAGAGCGGCAAGCTCTTCGCGCGGGAGCGCATCCGGCTGCTGACGGACGAAGACTCCTTCGTGGAGGACGGCCTTTTCGCCAATGCCCTCGATGCCACGCTGCCCGCGGACGGCGTGGTGACGGGAACGGCGACGGTGGCGGGACGGCCTGTCGCGCTCATGGCCAACGACAGCACGATCAAAGCCGGTTCCTGGGGGGCAAGGACGGTCGAAAAGATCATCCGCATCCAGGAAGTGGCCATGCGGCTGAAGATCCCCATGCTCTACCTGGTGGACAGCGCCGGCGCGCGCATCACGGACCAGATCGACATGTTCCCGGGGCGCCGCCACGCCGGGACCATCTTTCACATGGAAGTGGCGCTCTCGGGCCTGGTGCCCCAGGTCTGCCTCCTCTTCGGGCCTTCCGCGGCGGGCGGCGCCTACATCCCGGCCTTCTGCGACGTGGTGATGATGGTGGAGGGCAACGCGTCCATGTACCTCGGCTCGCCCCGCATGGCGGAGATGGTCATCGGCGAGAAGATCAGCCTGGAGGACCTGGGGGGCGCGCGCATGCACTGCTCGGTGTCCGGCTGCGGCGACTTCCTGTGCAAGACCGAAACCGAGGCCATCGAGCTCTGCAAGGCCTACCTCTCCTACTTCCCCCAGCACTGCGAGGACGCGCTGCCCCTGCGGGAGGCCAAGGACCCATCGCCGAAAGCGAAAGACATCGCCGCCCTCGTGCCCAAGGACATCAACTCCCCCTTCCAGATGAAGGACTTCATCGAGGCCCTGGTGGACGATGGCTCCTTCCTGGAGATCAAGAAGCTCTACGCCGGCGAGCTCATCACGGGCTTGGCGCGCCTGGACGGTAAGCCCGTGGGCATCCTCGCCAACCAGCCCCGGGTGAAGGGCGGCGTGCTTTTCGTGGACAGCGCCGACAAGGCCGCCCGCTTCATGGACCTCTGCGACGCCTTCGGCCTGCCCCTGGTCTTCCTGAGCGACGTGCCGGGCTTCATGATCGGCTCCGCGGTGGAGAAGCAGGGCATCATCCGCCACGGCGCGAAGATGATCAGCGCCATGGCCAGCTGCACCACGCCGCGGATCTGCGTGGTGGTGCGCAAGGCCTACGGCGCCGGCCTCTACGCCATGAGCGGGCCCGGCTTCGACCCTGACGCCACCCTCGCCCTGCCCACCGCCAGCATCGCCGTCATGGGCGCCGAGGCCGCCGTGAACGCAGTATTTGCCAACAAGATCGCCGACAAGGACGAGGCCGACCGCCCCGCCTACGTCCAGCAGCTCCGCGACGAGTACAACCAGGACATCGACCTCAAGAAGCTCGCCGCGAACCTGCACGTGGACGCCATCGTCGCCCCGCAAAGCCTGCGGGCGGAGATCATCCAGCGGCTGAGCCGGGCGCGGCGGCGGGAGCCGGTGGTGGTGAAGCGGAAGCGGGTGAGCCCGGTGTAGAGGCGATCACTTCTTCCCGTAGATCGAGTCGTGGTCGGACTCGATGTCCAGGAAGACGAGGGTTTCCCCGTCCACGAGAACCTTGGCCCTGGGCCCCTTGTCGAGACGGATGGACAGGTGGGGCGGATCGGACTTGATGGGCTCGAGGTGGATGCCCTTCGTGCCGCGCAGCTGCTGCTCGGTGCGGGTCTCCACCTTCTCCACCAAGCGTCGGAAGGCGTTGATGATGGCGGCATCCTGTCGCAGGAGCTTCCGGACGAAGGCGTCCGGGAAGGAGGGCGTCACTTCCGTCGCCGCGGCTTGGTGGCCTTGGCGATGGCCGCATCCAGGCCCTTGGTGCCGGAAGCCCGTCCGGCCCGGTAGTCCACGATGGCCTCGGCGGTCTGGCTGGCGCTCTCGGGTGTCAGCGCCCAGGCCTCGTGCAGAGGGATGACGCGCACGGGTGAGATGATCACCCGGCCGTCGGGAAGCAGTTCCACGTCGGCCGGGTCGTTGGGCCCGATGGGCGCTTCCTTGGGCATCACGAAGCGCCGGCGGCTATCGGCCATTTGAAGCATGGGACCCTCCTTGCCTGGCAATTGGATCAATGGGACAATGGTGCATCTGGACCACTGGCCCGTCAAGGCTAGCCCCAGGAATCCTGGGGAACAGGTGGCCTTCCAGAGCAGGCCAGCTGGGCGGGAATGGGGGGTGGGGGACTCCCCCCGGTCGCGTGGGCCGGTGGAGGCAACGCGGGCCGGGTGGATAGGGTGGAGGCATGTTCTTCCCGCCCGTCGTCAACCGCGACCTCCTCCTCGTGCGCCCCCGGGAGCCCTACTGGCGGTGGGCCGCCGCCGTCGAGGGGATGACACCCGAGGCCGTGAAGGCGGAGCTGGAGGGTGGAGCCCAGGCCTGGCTGATCCGGGAGTCCCGCGCGGACCGGCTGGACGAGGCGTGGCTGAAGAAGCACTACAAGACCATTTTCGAAGAGCATCTGGAAGCTTGGTGCACCGACGAAGAGCTGTGGCCCTCTCCACGGCCTTATGCGCGCTTCAAGGAATGGTTCGAGTGGGAGTATCACCAGATGGTGCTAGACCTGTGCAAGGAGAATCTGGAGCGCGAGTAGGGATTCGGGCGAGACTCCGCCGTCGGCTCCGTCAGCCCCAGAAGATCCCCGTCGGATCCTCGTCCACCTCCGCGAGGAGGCTCTGGAAGTCTTCGGTGGGCGAGGTGTCGTCATACACGTGCCAGCGGCTGTTGCGGTCGGCGCAGTAGAGCGTCCAGGTGCCCTTGGCGGCGTTGAAGCGGAACTGGGCGACGGCGATGTCCACCCACGGGTCGCCGCCTCCGAAAGACGGGCGCCATTCCAGGAGCGTCACGGTGTCGCCGCGCCACGTGCAGGCCACCTTCACGCGATCCTGGACGTGGACCGGGGCCCGGCGCGCGCAGAGGGCCTCAAGCTCCTGTTCCACGGAACACCTCAGGGTGGCAGGGATGGGCATGGGTGAAGGGTATCAGCGGCCGGGGTTGAGGGGCCGTTGCCGCCGCCACGGCCCTCCGCGGCTCGGGATGAAGGGGCTGGGGGGAGTGGCGGCCGCAATGGCCCGGCATCATCCTGCCCCTTAGGCCATGCCCAACCTCCATCCCGCCCTCTCCTTCCTCGCCATCCTCCTCCTCGGCATCGGCCTGGACCGCGGGTTCTCGCCGCCCTACGCGGAGCGCATCCCCCCGCTGCTGAGGATCGGGGGCGGCCTTGGCCTGGTGGTCCTCGCCCTTGCCCTGGTGGCCTGGGGCATCCTCTCCCTGCGCCGCGCCCGCACGCCGGTCGAGCCGGGCCACACGCCCTCGACCCTGGTGACCGCGGGCCCCTACCGCCTCACCCGCAACCCCCTCTACCTGGGGCAGCTCCTCTTCCTCACCGGCCTCGGCCTCGCGGCCTTTCCCTGGCTGCTCGCCGGCGCCCTGCTCCAGGCCCTGCTCCTGGACCGGCTCGTCATCCCCAGCGAGGAGCGGCGCATCGCGGACCATTTCGGGGAGGCCTTCGAAGCCTACCGGCGGCGGGTCCGGCGCTGGATTTGAATCCGGCGCAGGAAGGAGGCCCGGGGATGGATCAATCCTGGCGTTCCGCGCGAGCTGGAGGACAATGCCTCGACTTCCTCCCCCATGTCCAACCTCCGCCCTGCGCCCCCGCCCGCTCCGGAAGCCGTCCGCGTGACCCATGTGCGGGCCTCCCTCCTGCGGGGGATGCAGCTCGTGGCGGAGGCGAAGGAGGGCGAGAACGGCTGGGCCTGGCTGCTGGAAAGCCTGCCGGAGCGGTCCCGGGGCGTGCTGCGCCAGGGCCTGGACTCCTTCCGGTGGATCGAGACGGAGCACGTGAACGTCCTGGCCCTGGCCCACGAGGCGCACTACGGCGCGGCCACCATCAGCGAGCGCGCCCTGGCGACGGTGCGGGAGCAGCTCAAGGGCTCCCATCCCGGGATCCTCACCCTCCTGGACCCCGCGGGCATCGTGCAGCAGGCGCCCACCATCTTCGGGTTCTACTACAAGGGCGGCCGCGTGGACGTGGACGAGATCGGACCCGAGCGGGCCCTGATCTCCATCTTCGCCGAGGGCCTCTTCCCCAGCTGGTACACCGTGTCCTGCCCCACCTGGCTCTGCGGGGCCGTGGGCCTCGCGGGCGCGACTCGCGCCGAGTTCCGCCACCACCCGCCGGTGGAGGGCTGCCGGCACCGCTACGAGCTGGTGTGGCGGGAGCGCTGAGGGGGGCGGCCCTCAGTCCAGGGCCAAGGTCGCCTTCAGGGCCTCTCCGATAGCCTGCATGGCTCCCGCGCCGGCCAGTCCCAGCCGCCGCTCCAGGCGCCCCCGGTCCACCGTGAACAGCTGGGTGCAGTTCGCCCACGAGTCCTGGGGAAGGCCGCTCTCCCGGGACTTCGGCACCGGGATGTAGAAGACGAAGTCCCTCCCCTGGGAAGTGAGGGGGACCACGATGGTGGTGCGCGCCCCCGGAGCGTGGTTGCCGAGGTCCGTCTGGACGATCACGCAAGGACGGCGCCCTCCCTGCTCCGAGCCTCTCCGGGGCTCGAAACTCAGCATCCAGATCTCGCCCCGCGAGCAGGGTGGGTTGGCGCCGTTCACCGTCCCCTCCGGGCCCGGGGCGTCGCCTTGGCTTTGGGCCGGGCGGGTTCGGCCACGAGATCGGCCTGGGCCCTGAGGGCGTATTCCACCTCCTGGGCCTCGGGATCCCGGGCGAAGGCGGCCCAGTCCGAGGCCAGCCGGCGTTGGGCCGCAAGGGCCTGCTCGCGGCGGATCAGTTCGGCGAGGAAGGCGTTGACGCTGAGGGCGCGCTGCCGGGCCGCCGCCTGCAGCCAGGTCCCCAGGCTTGCTTCGATGCGAAGAGTGGTGCTGAACAAGGAATCACCTCATGAATCAAAATATGATATCAATCCATCAATGCAACCCCTGATACCGGACCCGCGGCGTTAAACTCGCCTCCCATGCCCCGCCCCGCCATTCCCCTCCTTTGCCTCCTTCCGGCCCTCCTCCTGGCCCAGGAGGCCTCCCCCCCCCAGCCCGGGCCCTTCAAGCCCGGCGCCTTCGCCGCGGCGGGCAGCACCTTCGAGGCCAGTGACCAGGTGGTGCGCCCCGGGGCCTCCGTGCTGCTGCGTTGGGACTGCACCGGCGGCGGCCC
>JBGASS010000014.1:0-15943 GCA_044229555.1 Holophagaceae bacterium | reverse complement strand
CGAGGCTCGATGCTTGGTGGTCGTTCCGCGGTGAGGCCTCGCCAGGCAGGCACCGGCCCTGGGAACCCCGTGCGCCCCCGGCCCGACGGGGGACCGCTCCCGGGTTAGAATGGGGTCATGTCAGACCTCCCATTGATCCAGCCCGGATCCCAGGACCCTGCGACGGGGGCCCAGGTCCCGGAAGCCCCGAAGACCTTCGAGCCCCCCAAGGGCTTCGAGACCAAGTTCCAGGGCCTGCCCCTGCACCTCTCAGCCTTCGAAGGGCCCCTGGACCTGCTGCTGCACCTGATCCGGGAGCAGAAGCTCGAGATCCTCGACCTGCCCCTGGCGGACATCACCCGGCAGTACATGGACTACCTGATGCTCATGGAGGAGCTGAACCTGGAGATCGCCGCGGAATTCGTAGCCATGGCGGCCCAGCTCCTGCAGATCAAGTCCCGCATGATGCTGCCGCGGCCGCCGGCGGCGGAGGCGGAGGACCCCCGCGAGGACCTCATCCAGAAGCTGCTGGACTACCAGCAGGTCAAGGCGGCCGCCCAGGAGCTCACGGAGCGGGAGAGCGCCTGGCGCCACACGGTCTACACCAAGGGCCTGGACATCACCGAGCATGCGAAGACCGAGGAGGAGCCCATCCGGGTCACCCTCTTCGACCTCCTGGGCGCCTACCGGGAGGCCCTGAAGAAGCTGCTGCCTCCGCCCCCCGTCGAGGTGCGCACGCCCCCGAAGACCCTCGACATGCGCATCGCCGAGCTCATCGCCCAGCTGGCGGACCAGGTGTGGCACCCCTTCGGCGGCCTGCTCGCGTCCGTGCAGTCCCGGGAGGACCTGGTGCTGACCTTCCTCGCCCTCCTGGAACTGGTCCGCACCCGGCGCATCAAGCTGGTGCAGGCTGAGGCCTTCGGCGAGATCCGGGTCCAGGCGGCCTGAGGCATGGCGAACGAGCCCTCACCCGCCAGCCTGGACACCCAGCGCACGCCTCCCGCATCATCGCCTTCGCCCTCTGGCTGGCAGTGTGGGTCTACGCCTTCATCTACGTCTTCCAGATCCTCCAGGGCGACCCCCGGAGCTTCCTGGCCCCCCTGGCCGCGGCGCCCACTGGGGAAACCCGGTCCCTGGTGGTCCTCTGCGCCCTGGCGGCGCTGGTGGCCGCACCGGGCCTCCCTGCTGCGCCACACGCTCCTGGAGCGCGCCGCCAAGGCCCATGATGCCGCCCTGCGCTGCGGCCCTGGGCGGACAGGCGCGATCGTGAGCATGGCCATTTTCGAATCCATCGCCATCACGGCCTGGTGCTGGGCTTCGTCCTCGGTCCCGCCACCGCCCCCGTGAGCGCCCTCCTCTTCCTGGTGCCCCTGGTGGTGAACCCCCTTCCTCCTGCCGCCCCATGCCCGCTTCCGCGGTGGGGACGACGCCGGCATCCGGCCCTCCTGAGCCATGGAAGACGCCACAAAGCCGTCCGCGACCGGACCGGATCCCGAGGAGAAGGCCCTGCACCGGGCCTTCCAGAAGGCCTACGGCCTCGGCCTGGTGCTCTGCGTGCTGGCCCCTCATCCCCTTCCTGCGGCCCCCTCATCAAGCCCGAAGAACGCCCCCCAAGGCGTCCTCCAGCAGCTGGGCTACACCTTCACGGGGCTGACCTTCCTGGCGGCGGCCTTCGTGACCTGGCGTAGCCTCAGGGTCCGCGCGGGCTTCGCGGCCCTGGATCCTTCGCGCCGGCCGAAAGTGCTCTTCCGGGAGGTGCTGCTCTACGCGGCCCTCTTCGAGCTGAGCTGCTTCTACGGGATCCTCTACTGGGCCCTGGTGGGGGGCGAGGCCAATCGCTACGCCCGCAGCTTCATCATGCTCACCAGCCTGATGTATTTCTTCTTCGTGCCCCGCTGGGGGGCCTGGAAGGACGCCCTGGAGCCGGCACCCGGCACCCGGGCCTGAGCGAGGTTGGAATCCCCCTCCACTGGTCCAGGCGGACGGTCCGTCCGGCCAGGGCCCATGCCGCGAGGGGCGGCAGGGGTTATGCTTGGAGCAACCCCAGGAACCAGCTTTACCCCCCATCCCGCCCCGGGCCGATCCTTCGGGAAAGCGCAAGGCCAGCGAGACCGCCCTCCCTGGACGCCCGCGCCGCCGCCCAGGAGGCTCTGCGCCACGCAGAGGAGAAACTGGGCCTGGGGGAGACCCTCATCGTTCCGCCCCCGGGCGCCACGGAGCGGCTCATCGCCCCCATGGACACCCTGGTGTCGCCGTCGGAGGGCACCGTGCGCCTCCAGCGGGACATGGCCACGGAACCCGGCAGCCCCGAAGCCGGCGGCCTGCTCCAACGCCTTGCCGCGCCCGGCGCACCCTCGTCAGTCCCAGTGAAGGCACGATGCTGATGGCCACGGTGCCGCCGATGCCGCCCACCGCGGCCGCCAAGGGCGAGCCCGATACGGTTCCGGGCCTGTCGCCCGAAGCATCTGCCCCACGAAGGCACGCTCCTCATGCCCGCCGCCCAGATGCAGCCCGTGGCCCCTCCCCTGGAAAGCACGCTGATCCTCCAGGCCGGTGAGCGGGCGGAGCCCTCCCCCAGCGAAGGGACGATGGTGCTGCCCGTGCTGGCGAGGAACCCTCCCCCAGCGAGGGGACGATGGTGATGTCCGTGCTGGCGAAGGAACCCTCCCCAGCGAGGGGACGATGGTGCTGCCGGTGCTGGCGAAGAGCCTTCCCCCAGCGAGGGGACGATGGTGCTGCCCGTGCTGGCGAAGGAGGCCCTCCCCAGCGGGGGACGTTGGTCATGCCCATGTTGGCGAAGGAACCTCCCCAAGCGAGGGGACCCAGGTATTGACAGTGAAGCCCTCGCCCCTTCCCGTGCCCGCCGGGATGGAGGACGCGCCGGGACCTGGCCCGCGGCGGACCCTCCTCCCGAGGCGTCCCGCGCCGCGGAAGGGACGCTCCTGCTGCCCTTGCCCCTGCCCGCTGCCACGCTGCCCGAAGCCCGCGCCGCCACCGTGCCCACCGCCGCGGAGATCATCCGGGAGACCCTGCCGGAGGAGCCCGCCCCCGAGGCCAGCACCATCCGCGTCACCCAGGCGAACTTGCCGGAACTCCGCATGCCGGAGCTTCCGGAGATGACGCCCCCTGCCTCTCCCCCGCCGGCGGAGCCCCCGCCTCTAGAGCCAACCGTCGCCCTGGCAGCCCCGCGGATCTGAGACCTTCCGAGGATGACGAGGCGCCGAAGGTGACCCTTCATGCCTCTGCGGGTATGCCCGAGTCCCGCTATCGGGAGCCCACGGCCCGAGCCCTTGCCGGCGCCGGTGGAACCCACCGTCGCCCTGGGCGCCCGGGAGCCATTGTTCCCAGTCCTGAACCGGCCGCGGCACCCGCAGAGCCCCCTCCGGCCTCCGCCTCCTCCCCGGCGGCGACCCATCGGATGTCGAAGCCCGTCCTGGTGGAACCCGATTCGGAGGCCAGGCCCGGCCGTTCCTTCGCCGTGGTCTGGGGCGGCGTGATCGGCCTCGTCGTCCTCGGCTTCACGGGGCTCTTCGTGTGGCAGATGGGCTGGTTCCCGCGCCGCTTCGAAGGGAGCCGCGAAGGGTGGGGACCCGGGCCCGGGGCTGGTCCCGAAGGCCCATCCTTCCACCTCCGACGACGCGTCGAAGGTCCCGGTACCCATGCGCCCGGCTTATCCGCCCTGGCGGGGGACCTCCAACCGCGCCTTCATTGCCATCAAGCACCCAGGGCCTCAGCCGGGGCGGGATCCCCAGGAGGGCCTGAAGTGGTACCGCCGCGCCGCCGCCGCTGGGAACGCCACGGCGCAACGGGATCTCCGGGCCCTGGAGGCCCAGGGCACTGGATAGAAACCGCCGCTAGCCATCGAGGCCCGGTGCGCCCCCTCCGCCAGGCATCGATCTTCCCCGCGGCGGCTGGACCCAGCAGGCCTGGAGGCGTCGAGCTCCGCCGCGCACCCCGGCCAGGCTCCCGAAGGTCTGCAGCAGCTTCTTCGCGCCCTTCTCCCCGATGCCCGGAATTTGCGTCAGTTCGGTCTGCAGGGTGCGCTTGGCCCGCAGGTTGCGGTGGTAGGTGATGGCGAAGCGGTGGGCCTCGTCCCGGATGCGCTGCAGGAGCTGCAGCACGGGGCTGCTCTTGGGGATGCGCAGGGGCTCGCTGCTGCCGGGCCGGAAGACCAGCTCCTCCTTCTTGGCCAGGCTGCCCAGCTCCAAGTGGTCGAGGCCGAGTTCCTCCAGCGCCGTTTCCGCGGCGTGCAGCTGCCCCAGGCCCCCATCGATGAGCACCAGGTTGGGGAAGTCCCGGCCTTCGTCCCGCAGGCGCCGGTAGCGGCGGCCCACGGCTTCGGCCATGTTGGCGAAGTCGTCGTTCTGCTCGTTGGTCATCTTGAAGCGGCGGTAGTTCTTCTTGTCCGGCACGCCGTCCATGAAGACCACGCAGGACGCGACCACCTCCCGGCCCTGCCCGTGGCTGATGTCGAAGCACTCCATGCGCCGGGGCACGTGGCTGAGGCCGAGGAAGGCCTGCAGGCCCTCCAGCACGGCCTCGTTGAGACGGGCGGGCTCGAACTTGCGCTCCAGGGCCAGGCGGGCGTTCTCCGTGGCCATGGTGAGCAGGTCCACCTTGTCGCCCTTCTTCGGGGCACCACGATGGCGGGCTTCGTCCCCCGCAGGGAGCCCAGCCACTCCCTGCAGCAGCTCCAGGTCGTCGGGCTCGACTGGCCAGATGCGGGCGGGCACGGTGTCCGTGGCGTAGACCCGCTTCAGCACCTCCGCCAGCACGGCGCCGTCGAATTCCTCCACCTCGTCGAGGATGAACTCGTTGCGGTCCACCATGCGGCCCTCCCGCATGACCAGGCGATGCACGCAGGCCCGGCCGTCCAGGACGGCGCTGCCGTAGAGGTCCATGTCCTCCTGGTCCACGGTGGCGGCCTTCTGGCGGGTGAACCAGGCGTCCAGCTGCTGGAGGGCGTCCCGGTGGGCGGCGGCCTGCTCGAAGGCGTTGGCCTCGGCGGCCTGCCACATGGCGGCCTCGAGGCGGCGCTTCAGTTCGTCCCGCTTCCCCTCCAGGAAGAGCCGCGCCTCCGCCGCCTGCTCCCGGTAGGCCTCCTGGGACACGGCGGCGATGCAGGGAGCGGTGCAGCGGTGCAGCTGGTACTTGAGGCAGGCGCGGCCCCGCCTGCCGTCGATGTCGATGTCGCAGTCGCGGATCTGGAAGAAGCGGTAGACCAGCTCCGCGGCCCGGTAGGCGCCGCTGGCGGGGAAGAAGGGCCCGAAGTACAGCGAGCCGTCCCGCTTGCCCACCTTCCGCGTGACGTAGACCTTGGGGAAGGCCTCCTTCCAGGTGAGCTTCACGTAGGGGTAGTTCTTGTCGTCCCGCAGCAGGATGTTGTAGGGCGGGCGATGCTCCTTGATGAGGTTGTTCTCCAGCACCAGCGCCTCGAGCTCGGTCTCGCAGACGATGAACTCCAGGTCCCAGATCCGCGCCACGAGGCGGCGGGTCTTGGCGTCCTTGGGGGCGGCGCTGAAGTAGGACTTCACCCGGTTGCGCAGGATCTTGGCCTTGCCCACGTAGAGGAGGTTGGCCTCCGCGTCCCGGTAGAGGTAGCAGCCCGGCCGCGTGGGCAGGTCCCCCAGCTTGCGCCTCAGGACGGGGCTCTTCTCGATGTTGGTGCGCGGCGCCACCGCTCCAGTCTATCGGGCCGCGCGGGCCAGCAACGCGAAGGCCACCGCCGCCAGGGGCAGGCCCACGAGGAGCCCGGTGATCCACCAGGCGGAGGCCCGGGCGTAGTTGAAGGTCCAGCCGAGGCCCAGGAGCTTGGGCACCATCAGCCGCGGGTCCTCGGGGTTCACGTAGAAGAGGCCCCACTTGTAGAGGGCGCGGTGCTCCGCGGGCAGGTCCCGCTGGATGCCGCGGGCCATGATCGCGATGCCGGCGGCGAGGAGGGCCAGGAAGGCCAGGAGGACCACCCGCAGGGTGCCCGGGCCCCCCATGGGGACCAGCAGGACCCCGCTCTGGAGCACGCAGATCGCGAGCACCAGGAAGCCGCGGAGGGGCGCCATGGCCCGGCGCTGAAGGCGGGCCAGGGCGGGATCCTTCGGCACCGCGAAGCGGCCCACGCCCAGGAGAAGGAGCCATACGAAGGCAGGGAGGCCGAACATCAGCCAGGGCACGGCGGACTTGGAGGTCCAGCCGTCGACATTCCCGCGGAGGCCCCAGTGGGTCGGCAGGGGATCGGGAAGGGCGGGCCAGAGCCGGAGGGCCAGGGCCGCGAGGCCGGCGAAGCCGGCGAAGGCGAGGAGGTCCCAGGGGCGGTTGCGGTCCTGGGACGACGGGGTGATGGGGGCTTCCACGGCAGGCTCCGGTGCGTTCCACCCATCTATAGCGCGGGCGGGCCCCGTCCAAGGCGCGAGGCCGGTCACGTTTCGCGCCTTCTTCGGTATTTCCGGGGCCGATCCCCGCCGGCGGCGAAGCCTGGATCGGTAGACTGGCCCATGCTCAAACTCGAATCCTTCGCCGTGGGCGCCCTGGGCTGCAACTGCTCCCTCCTCTGGGATCCGGAGGAGGGCACGGGGCTGGTGGTGGATCCCGGCGGCGAAGGCGGGAAGATCCGGGCCCGGGTGGAGGCCCTGGGCTTCAGGGTCACCGCCCTGGTCCACACCCACGCCCACTTCGACCACGTGGGGGCCACGAAGGAACTGCAGGACCTCTGGCAGTGCCCGGCCCACCTCCACGCCGGGGACGACTACCTCATCGAGAACCTGGCCATGCAGACGGGCCGCTTCGGCCTGCGGGCCATCCCCCGGCCGGAGATGACCGGCCTGCAGGCCGGGGACCGCTTCCACGGCCTGGAGACCCTCCACACGCCGGGGCACACCCCGGGCTCCTGCTGCTTCCACGGCGCCTTCGAACAGGGCCGGGTGGTGCTCGCCGGCGACACCCTCTTCCGGGGCGGCGTGGGCCGCACGGACCTCTGGGGCGGCAGCTGGGAGGCCCTGGAGGCGAGCATCCAGCGGGACCTCTACGCCCTGGACGACGCCACCCTCGTCATTCCCGGCCACGGCCCGGCCACCACCATCGGGGACGAGGCTGACGGCAACCCCTTCGTGAGACGATAGGGCCACCTTCCCCGGAGCAACGCCATGGACGCAATCATTCCTGGACTGGGCTGCATGGGCATGGCAGGTTTCGCCTTCTTCATCTACCTCCTGGCCTGCATCAAGATCGTCAACCAGTACGAACGCCTGGTGGTGTTCACCCTGGGCAAGGTCAACACCGACCCCAAGGGGCCCGGCCTGGTCTTCCTTTTCCGCCCCTTCCAGACCGCGGTCACCGTGAGCCTGCGCACCGTGGTCATGGACGTGCCGAGCCAGGACGTCATCACCCGGGACAACGTCACGCTGAAGGTCAGCGCCGTGGTCTACTCCCGCGTCCTGGATCCCAAGCTGGCCATCCTCGGCGTGGAGAACTACTACTTCGCGACCAGCCAGATCGCGCAGACCACCCTGCGCTCCGTGCTGGGCGAAGTCACCCTGGACGAGCTGCTGGCGGACCGGGAGAAGCTCGGCCAGCGGCTGCGGGAGATCATTGATTCCTCCACCGAGCCCTGGGGCATCGAGGTGTCCAGTGTGGAGCTGAAGAGCGTGGACCTGCCGGAGATGATCCAGCGGGCCATGGGCAAGCAGGCCGAGGCTGAGCGGGAGAAGCGCGCCAAGATCATCGCCGCCGAGGGCGAGCTGCTCAGCAGCCAGCAGCTCCTGGAGGCCGCCAACAAGATCAGCCAGAACCCCACCGCCATCCAGATGCGCTACCTGCAGACGCTGACCGAGATCGCCGTGGAGAAGAACAGCACCATCGTCTTCCCGCTGCCCATGGAGCTCATGAAGGCCTTCGAGAAATTCTCGGAGAAGTGACCCCGGCCATCGGGTGCTGATGGCCGCGACGCCTTGGTCGTCGCGGCCTCCGGCCCGTTACCATGGAACCGGAGGCCCCATGCAGATCGGTCCCTGGGATGTGCAGATCATCAGCGGCGGCACCTTCCGCCTCGATGGCGGCGCGATGTTCGGCACCGTGCCCAAGGTGGTCTGGAACAAGGTCTACCCCGCGGACGAGGAGAACCAGATCCTCATGGCCACCAACTGCCTGCTCATCCGGGGCGAGGCCGCGGGCCGCAAGCACGTGATCCTGGTGGACAACGGGAACGGGGACAAGGAGAGCGACGACTTCATGGCCCGCTTCAAGTTCGAGGGCCGGGGCGTGCTGGATCGGGAATTGGCGAAGCACGGCGTCCGGCCCGGGGACGTGACGCTCATGCTCCTGACGCACCTCCACTTCGATCACGCCGGCGGCAGCACGCGCTTCGACGCCGACGGCAACCTGGTCCCCAGCTTCCCCAACGCCCGCCACGTGGTGCAGGCGCGGGACCTGGAGGACGCGAAGGCCCCCCACCTGCGGGTAAAGGCCAGCTACCTGCCCAGGAACTGGGAGCCCTTGGAGGCCGCGGGCCTCCTGGACACGGTGGAAGGCCCCGCCCAGATCCTCCCCGGCATCTCCGTGCGCCCGGCGCCGGGCCATATCAAGGGCCTGCAGAACGTGGTGGTCGAAGGGGACGGTAAGCGCCTCCTCTACCTCGCCGACCTCATCCCCACCGCCCGCCACATCCAGCCCGCCTGGGTCATGGGCTACGACCTGGACGTGGTGACCTGCGTGGACGAGCGCCAGAAGGTGCTGGACGAGGTGGCGGGGACGGGGACCGTGCTGGTCTTCGAGCACGATCCCGACATCCCTGCGGGGACCGTGTCCCGGGACGCCCGGGGCCGCTACGGGGTGGAGCCGGTGGCGGTCTGAGCCGGGGGGCCGTTGGTTCGCTCCCTTCCCCCGTTGGTGTCAAACCGGGCCCCTCCGCGCCTCCGGCCCCGTAGCCTGTCCATTCTTCGGAGGCCCCATGCGCCCACTGTTCCTATCCGCCCTGCTGTTCCTGCCCCTCGCCGCTCAGGACGCTCCGGCGCCGGGCCCCAAACCCCCGGCGGCGGCGCCGAGCCCGGCGGAGGCCCTGAAGAAGCTGGCCTTCCTCCAGGGCGAATGGGAGGGGAAGGGCTGGATGATGTTCGGTCCGGGCCAGAAGGCCTAGTTCTCCCAGGCCGAGACCGTGAAGCCCGGCCTGGGGGGGAGCATCCTCACCATCGAAGGCCGCGGCACCGCCGGAGGTCGCACGGTCCACCATGCCTTCGCGGTCTTCTCCTTCGATCCCCGGTCCGGCGCCTACGGCATGCGCTCCTACCTGGCGGACGGGCGCGTGGCGGACATGAAAGTCGAGGAGGTCACGGACAAGGGCTTCCGGTGGTCCATGTCCGACGGCCGGGGCGGCACCATGCGCTACACGCTGAGCCTCGGTCCCGACGGCCGTTGGACGGAGGTGGGCGAGCGCAGCGCGGACGGCAAGGCCTGGATGGCCTTCTTCGGCATGGAACTCTCCAAGGTCCGGTAGGATCCAGCGCCGTCCGTCCTCAGCCCTCCCCTTCCGGAAGGGCCGGAGGCGCCGGCTTGGGCCAGATCAGCGACGCCAGCACCGCGCCCGCCACGAGGGCGGCGATGACGCCGAGGCTGAGGGCCACGGGGATCTTGATCCAGCCGGCGAGGAGCATCTTCAGCCCGACGAAGACGAGGACCAGGCTGAGGCCGACCTTCAGCAGGTGGAAGCGGTCCACCACGCCCGCGAGCAGGAAATACAGGGAGCGCAGGCCCAGGATGGCGAAGATGTTCGACGTGAAGACGAGGAAGGGATCCTTCGTCACCGCGAAGATGGCGGGCACGCTGTCCACGGCGAAGACCACGTCGGTGAGTTCCACGGCCACCAGCACCAGCAGGAGGGGCGTGGCCAGGCGCCGGCCCCCCTGCACCACGGTGAAGGCCGCGCCGTGATAGGTCTCCACCGCGGGGACCAGGCGGCGGAACAGTCTGAAGACCGGGTTGGTCCGGGGATCGAAGCCCGCGCCGCGGAGCACCAGCATCTTGACGCCGGTGACCAGGAGGAAGGCGCCGAAGAGGTAGAGGACCCAGTGGAACCTGGCGAGGAGGGCCGCGCCGAGGCCCACGAAGACCGCCCGCATCACCAGGGCGCCGAGGATGCCCCAGAAGAGCACCCGATGCTGGTGCTGCTCGGGCACGCTGAAGGCGCCGAAGATCAGGACGAAGACAAAGATGTTGTCCACGCTGAGGGCCTTCTCGATGAGATAGCCCGCGAGGAACTCCGTGCCCCGCTCGGCGCCGTAGGTGCCCCAGACGAGGCCGCCGAAGGCGAGGGCGAGGGCCACCCACACGGCGCTCCAGAGTCCCGCCTCTTTCACCGTGACTTTCTGGGCCTGGCGGTGGAAGACGCCGAGGTCCAGGGCCAGCATGCCCAGCACGAAGACCACGAAGGCGGCCCACATCCAGGGCGTCGCGACGGATTCGATCATGGTTCGCTCCTCAGGACTCGCGGCCCAGGAGGCGGGCGAGGCGGCGGCCGCTGCGGTCGGCGGCGCGGGTGATGACCGCGTAGGCGTCGGCGCCGCGGTCCTCGGTCATCACGGTCCCGCCCTGGCTGAGCTGGATGATGATGCGGCACATCATGTCCTCGCCTCCCCGGGGCCCGTTCAAGTCCTCCAGGCGCAGGACGACGCGCCGCACCGAGGCGCTGAAGCGCGAGAAGGCGAAGGCCAGGCGGCGCCGCGCGTGGTCCGCGAGGGCCTCCGTGAAGGGGAAGTCCCGTCCCCTGATCTCGATCTCCATGAATCCCTCCTGTGGCACAGGATCCAATCTGGGGGCCCTTGAACCATCAAACAAATCTAAAAATCAAGAAATATAATAGAAAAAAACTATATAATTCGGATCATGGAATGGCTGAACTACCACCACCTGCTCTACTTCTGGACCGTGGCCCGGGAAGGCGGCGTGACGGCGGCGGCGCGGGCGCTGAATCTCTCCCAGCCCACCCTCAGCGCGCAAGTCCGCGCCCTGGAGCACGCTTTCGGGGAGCGGCTGCTCCAGAAGTCCGGCCGGGGGGTGGCGCTCACCGACGCCGGCCGGACCGTCTACGCCTATGCCGAGGAGATCTTCAGCCTGGGCCAGGAGCTCCAGGGGGTCATGAGGGGCCTGCCCGTGGGGCGCCTGCCGCGCCTCGCCGTCGGCATCTCCGATGCGCTGCCCAAGCTGATGGTGCGGAAGGTCCTGGAGCCCGCCCTCCGCCTGCCCGAAGCCCTCACCCTGGTCTGCGTGGAGGACAAGAGCGAGACCCTGCTCGCGGACTTGGTGGGGGGGAAGCTCGACCTGGTGCTCACGGACCGCCCCCTGGATTCCCAGGCAAGGCTGAAGGCCTTCAACCATCTCCTGGGGGAGTGCGGGGTCGGCATCTTCGCGGCGCCGGCCCTCGCCCGGCGCCTGAAGGGCCGCTTCCCCGGCAGCACGGACGGAGCACCCTGGCTGCTGCCCTCCCAGGAAACGGCGCTGCGCCGGGGCCTGGACCAGTGGATGCGCGCCCAGGGCATCCATCCGCGCATCCGCGGGGAGTTCAACGACAGCGCCCTGCTCAAGTCCTTCGGCCACGCGGGGGAGGGCCTCTTCGCCGCCCCGGACGCCATCGCCGGGGAGGTGGTGCGCCAGTACGGCGCCCGCCGCCTGGGCCCCGCCGAGGGCGTGCGGGAGCGGATCTACGCCATCTCCATCGAGCGCCGGCTCCGCCACCCCGCCGTGGTGGCCATCTCGGAGGCGGCCAAGGGCAAGGTCTTCGCCTGAGGGGCCTCCGCCGCCCTCAGCGCCGCGGCGCGGGCCGGCGCATGGGCACGAAGCGCACGGCGCTGAGGCGCCGTTCCTCCCTGCCCCGCGCGGTCCTGCGCGCCAGGACCAGTTCCTGCTCCCCGGCTCCCACCGGGGCCACCAGACGGCCGCCCACCTTGAGCTGGCGCCAGAGGGGCTCGGGGATCTCGGGCACCGCACAGCTGAGGATCACCGCGTCGAAGGGCGCCTCTTCGGGCCAGCCGGCGAAGCCGTCCCCGCAGCGCACCTGGACCTGCCCGGCCTCCACGGCCGAGAGGGTGCGCCGGGAAGCCTCGCAAAGGGACGCCTCCAGCTCGATGCCGAAGGCCCGGCAGTCCATGCGGTCCAGCAACGCCAGCACGTAGCCGCTTCCCGAACCCACCTCCAGGACCCGGTGGCCCGGCCGCAGGTCCAGGGCCTGGAGCATGAGGGCCACCACGAAGGGCTGGCTGAGGGTCTGCCCCTGGCCGATGGGCAGGGGCTGGTCGGCATGGGCCTGGGCCCGGAATTCCGGCGGCACGAAGGGGTGGCGGGGCAGGGCGCGGAAGGCCGCCAGCACGGCGCGGTCGCGGATGCCCCTGGCCTCGAGCTGCTCTTGCACCATGGCCTCCCGGGCCTGGCGCTCCCCGTCCGGAGCGCCGGGCGGCCCGGCCAGGAGGAGGGCAGGAAGGAGCAGGAGGGCACGCATGGCGGAATCCAGGGTAGGGCCTGAAGGCCTGCCCTGCAGCCCGGGCGGGAACATCCGCCTACACTGGACCCACCAAGACTCAAGGAAGCCCGATGTCCTTCACCCCCGGATCCAAGCGCGGCGAGATGGCCGAGATCAACATGACGCCCATGATCGACGTCATGCTGGTGCTCCTCATCATCTTCATGGTGGCGGCGCCCATGCTCACCACCGGCGTGGACGTGAGCCTGCCGGAGTCCCGCACCGGCAAGAACCTGGAAAGCGAGGCCCTCACGGTCTCCCTGGCCCTGGACGGGCGCATCCAGTTCGGCGCGAAGACCGTGCGGGAGGCCGAGCTGAAGGCCGAGCTCCGCAGCGCCGGGGAAGCTTCCCGCAAGCGGCCCATCCTGGTGCGGGCGGACCACAACATCCCCTATGGCCGGGTCATCGCCGTGGTGGACCTCATCCGGGAGGCGGGCTTCTCCCAGGTGGGCTTCGTCACCGCCGGGGCCGTCGCGCCGCCCCCTGAACCGGCGGCGAAATGAGCCAGGATCTCCAGGCCTACCTGCGGGAGCGCTCGACGCTGGGGGCGATCCCGTGGCCCGTGGTCATCGGCGCCAGCGCCGGGGTGCACCTCCTCCTGGTGGGCTCCCTCTGGTTCACCCCCAAGGGCGCCCCGCCGGAGCCCGAAGTGAAGGTCACCTGGGTCACCCTGCCGGCCTCCGGCGGCGTCTCCGGCGGCAGCGGACCCGTGGAGGAAGGGCGGCAGGGGGAGCGCCTCCGGCGGGTGGAGGAGGTCGCCCCGAAGGCCCCGGACAAGGTCAGCGGCCTGGAGAAGGCTCCGGACGCCATCGGCGTGAAGGCCGCCAAGGCTCCGGTGAAGGGCACCAATCCGGATCAGGCCAGCACGGGCACCTCGCCCATCGCCGCCAAGGGAAAGAATCCCGAGAAGAACCCCACCACCGGCGCCGCCGGGCGGGGCGGGGGCAGCGGCATCGGCGAGGGCAGCGCCATCCCGGGCCTCAAGACCAGCACCGGCATCCAGGGCGGCACCGGCCTGATCGGCCAGCTGGACGGCACCTTCCCCTTCCCCTGGTACCTGCAGTACGTGCAGGACACCCTCACCAACAACTGGGGCCGCATGTCCTCGGCCCAGGGCCGGGTGGGCGTCTACTTCCGGATCCGCAAGGACGGCCGCATCGAGGGCCTGCGGGTGGAGACAAGCAGCGGGAATGCCGCCCTGGACCAGAGCGCCGAGATCGCCGTCAAGCGGGTCAGCCGCTTCAACCCCCTGCCGGACGGCTTCGACGGCGATTCCCTCGGGGTCCGGTTCTGGTTCACCTTCCTGGGAAACTGAAGCGGTCGCGCCGCGCCCGGACCATCCGGCGGGCCGCTCTGCCTGCCTTCCCGCCGGCCAGGTGCGGAGTCCGTCCCCTTCCGGGCGCCGCGCTATCCTAGCCCCACCCCTCCCACAGCCGCTTCATGCCCCTCGCCCCCCGCACCCGCCTCGGCCGATACGAGATCGTCTCCCTGCTCGGCGCCGGGGGCATGGGAGAGGTCTGGAAGGCCCGGGACACGCGGCTGGATCGCATGGTGGCGGTGAAGGTCCTCCCGGACCACCTGGCGAAGAATGAGGATTCCCTGGCGCGCTTCGAACGGGAGGCGAAGGCCGTCGCGGCCCTCAACCATCCCAACATCACCGCCATTTTCGACGTGGGCCACACGCAGGACACGGCCTGGGCCGTGATGGAGCTGCTGGAAGGCGCTTCGCTCCGGGAGCGGCTCCTGGAGGGTCCCCTCCCGCCGCGCCAGGCGGTCGATCTTGCGACCCAGATGGCGGTGGGCCTCGCCGCCGCCCATGCCAAGGGCGTGGTGCACCGGGACATCAAGCCCGCCAACCTGTGGATCACCAGCGACGGCCGCCTGAAGATCCTGGATTTCGGCCTGGCCAAGCAGGCCGAGCAGCCCCACAGCATCTCCCAGTCCTTCCTGTCCACCCAGGCGGTGGCGCCCGGCAACCCTCCTCATACGGAGAAAGGGATGGTGCTCGGCACCATGGGCTACATGAGTCCCGAGCAGGTCCGCGGCGAAGCCGCCGACGCCCGCAGCGACCTCTTCTCCTTCGGCGCGGTGCTCTACGAAATGCTCACCGGAAAGAAGGCTTTCGCCCGGGACTCCCACAGCGAGACCGTGGCCGCCATCCTGCGGGACGATCCGCCGGAGCTCGTGGAGGCCAGCGGCCGCGTCCTGCCCGGCAACCTGCAGCGCATCATCGCCCATTGCCTGGAGAAGCTGCCGGCCCGGCGCTTCCAGGCGGCGGAGGATCTGGCCTTCGCCCTGGGGAACCTCTCCACAGGCTCCGACGACTCCGCGCGCTCCCTGCCTTCCTTCCTCGGTTCGGCGCGCCCAGGGAAGCCCAACCGCCGGGTCCTTCCCCTCGCGGTCGGGGCGGGGCTCCTGCTCGCGGCGGGGCTGGGGTGGAAGCTGCAGCCGGGGGCGGCCTCCCTCCCCACCTTTCGCCGCCTGACCTTCGTGCCGGGCACCATCGAGGCCGCGCGCTTCGGGTCCGATGGCCGGACGGTCTACTTCTCCGAACGGGTGGCGGCGGCGAAGCCCGAGATCTTTGTGCTGGATCCCCGGAGCCCGGAGCCCAAGGGCCTGGGGGTGCGGGACGCGCTGCTGCTGAGCGTCTCCGGCCGCGACGAGCTGGCCTTCCTGCGGTCGCCGCGCCTGATCGCGGGCTTCACCTACGGCGGGACCCTCAGCCAGGTGCCCGGGGGCGGCGGCGCCGAGCGGGAACTGCAGGGCGGCGTTACCGAAGCGGTCTGGGACGGCGCGGGGCTGCCCAGCCTGCGCCTGGATGCCGACGCGGTGGTGCGCCTGGAGTTTCCCGCGGGCCGGACCGTCCTGGTGGCCAACGGCAACACGCGGACCCTTTCGCACTTGTGCGTGGCCCGGGACGGCGCGCTGCTGGCGCTGGTGGACGGGGACTACGTCAAGGGCGCCGCGGACATCGTCACCTACGACCGGAACGGCACCCGCCGGGTGGTCTTCACCAAGGAGGGCGATGGCTCCGGGGCCACCCTCACGGGCCTGGCCTGGGGTCCGGACCGCAGCCTCTGGGTTTCCGAGCTGCAGGGGGACCAGACCACGCTCTGGAGCCTGTCCCTGGCAGGCCGGCGGCGATCTCTGTTGCGGAGCCAGGGCGCCCTGCAGCTGCTGGACGTCTCCGCCGAAGGCCACGTCCTGCTCGCGCAGCATCAGGTGCGGCGCGGGGTGCTCGTGCAGAAGGCCGCCGAGCCCAAGCCCCGGGACCTCTCGATCCTGAGCAGCACCCAGGCCTCCGGGCTCAGCGCCGCCGGGCCGAACCTGCTGCTGGTGGAATCCCCGGTGATGGACGGCGGCACCGCCCAGGACCGGGCCTACCTGCGCTCCCTGGACGGCGGGCCGCCGCTCAACCTCGGGCGCGGCTTCCCGAAGTCCATCTCGGCGGACGGCGCCTGGGTCTAC
>JBGASS010000013.1:0-15943 GCA_044229555.1 Holophagaceae bacterium | reverse complement strand
ACGGTACTCAAGAGCCGTCACGCCGAGAGGTTGGAACTCCGGTAGGAGGCGTGGTCCGGAGTGATCACTCCCATCTACCTTCCAGCGGTATCGCCCTGGCTTCCCATAGATACCGTTTCGATCCTTCCTTAACTCCAGGTGAAGGGCGATAACTTTCGCGTTGGCGATAGCATCCGGCACCGGTGGCTCTGACCGCCGCCGACGGAACAGGCGACCGAAAAGGTCCCCAGGTTGAACTTCGACCAGGGTTGCTGGTGAATAGATCAATGGGACCATGTTGAGCCTTCGTCAGACTGTGTGGGCATTGAGACAGGCATTGGATTGAACCCTGGATCTTCCATCGGTTCCACCCCCATCTATGCTGCTGGTCGAGGAACGCGAGCTCTGGGTGCAGTCAATTACAACCAGCAAATAACGAAGCCCGGATGGCCGAGATTGATCCCTTGCAGTCGCCCCGCACTCCCCGGCTAGACTGATGGCCCAACCCCTCAACCCAACCTCATCCACCCATGCAGCCCCACCTCATCCTTCGTGTCCATGCCGATGCGCGCCTGGGACTGGGTCATGTGGCGCGGGCCATGGCGGTCCACGAAGCCTGGAAGGCCCTCGCGGCGAGCCATGGGCGCGAGGCGCCCTGCACCCTCGCCATCTCCGGGGACCACCGGGCCCGGCGGATCGGCGCGGGACAGCACCCCTTCCTGGACCGGCCCCTGCCCTTCCCGGCGGTGGATCTCGGCGAGGACCTCCTCGCGGCCCTGCCGGCGGACGTGAGGGGCTCCGTCGTCCTGCTGGACCAGTGGGAGGCCACGCCGGAGATCATCCAATCCTTCCGCCCCGCCAAGGTCGCGGTGATGGAGGATGATGGCGATGCCCACGAGACCGCCGACCTGCTCTTCCAGCCCTACCTGGAGGGCGTGAAGTGGCCCGATCACCCGGTGAAGACCGTGAACGGGCGCAAGGTGCGGCCCTTCGAGGCCCAGCACGGCGCTTGCCGCGTGCTGCGGGGCGCGGGCTACATCACCGTCTCCCCGGCGGCCATGGAATTGCGTCCCCGGCGCCACCCCCTCCAGCCCCTGGCCTCCCACCGGCTCCTCATCACCTTCGGCGGCAGCGACGGGGCGGGCCTGGCAAGGCGGGCTTTCGAGGTCCTGGAGCGCCTCCAGGCAGAGGACCGTTGGCGGGGCACCTGCACCATCCTGGCGCCCTCGGGCCTGGACCTGCGGCCCTTCCCGGGCTGCACCATCCACGCATCCATCCCTGAGCTGACCCGCCGCATCCCGGAGTACGACGCGCTCTGGTGCAGCGCGGGGATCACGCTCGCGGAAGCCCTCTGCATGGGCGTCCCGGCGGCGGCATGGGGCCAGAACGAGCGGCAGCACCAGGTCATCGCCGACCTGGCCCAGGCCGCGGGCTGCTTCGACTTGGGGGTGGGGCCCGAGGCGGACCTGGAGGCCACCGAGGAGGCCCTGGCCCGGTGGCTGGGCCCCGAGGGCCAGGAAACGCGGCAGGAGCAGAGCCGGGACGGCATGGCCCTGGTGGATGGGCTGGGGGCGCAGAGGATTGCCCAGGAACTCTGGGCTCTGGCCGTCGGCTAACCCCGTCCAGGAGAAAAACTTCCTTGACCCGCCTGGGTCCGAGCGATAGGATTTTCGTTCTGCGCCTCCGCCGTAGGTGGTCTGCGCATGAACGAGTTTCCGCACCACGCACACCTTATCCGTCGGGTTTTGGAGTCTGGCCATGAGCACCTACTTCCCCAAGGGCCAAGAGATTCAGCGCAAGTGGTTCCTGGTGGACGCCACCGGGATCCCCGTCGGCCGCCTCAGCAGCGCCGTGGCCGAGGTCCTTTCCGGTAAGCGCAAGCCCACCTGGACCCCCTTCCTCGACACCGGCGACCACGTCGTGGTGATCAACGCCGCCAAGGCGGTCTTCACCGGCAAGAAGCTGGACCAGAAGATCTACCACCGCGTCCCGAACACCCAGCCCGGCTCCATCAAGTCCGTGCGCGCCAAGGTCATGCACCAGACCTTCCCCACCCGGATCATCGAATCCGCCGTGAAGGGCATGCTCCCCAAGGGCCCCCTGGGCCGCCAGATGTACCGCAAGCTCAAGGTCTACGAGGGCGCGAACCACCAGCAGGCCGCCCAGCAGCCCGAAACCTTGACGATCGAAGCCTAATCCCGCACCAGCAGAGGTCACGATGGCGATGAACCAGCACTACGGAACCGGCCGGCGCAAGAGCGCCTCCTCCCGCGTCTTCCTCCGTCCCGGCACCGGCAAGGTCACGGTCAATGGCCGCGCCCTGGAGCACTACTTCCCCAACGCCGTGCTCCGCATGATGGTGAACCAGCCCCTGGTGCTCTCCGAGCTCTTCGGCAAGTTCGACCTCGCCGTCACCGTCGCCGGCGGCGGCCCCGCCGGCCAGGCCGCGGCGATCCGCCTGGGCGTCTCCCGCGCCCTCCTGCAGTACAACGATCAGCTCAAGTCCATGCTCCGCGGCGCCGGCCTCCTGACCCGCGACCCCCGCATGAAGGAGCGCAAGAAGCCCGGCCAGAAGGCCGCCCGCCGCCGCTTCCAGTACAGCAAGCGCTGATCCTCGGCACAGCTCTTTGACTCGATGGGGAGCCTGGTCTCCCCATCGGTGTGTAAGACGGACCGGGTATTCCGGTCGAATCGGGTCCTCAGGACCCTCATCCCCAAGCGCGGACCCTCCGTCCGCAACCATTGAGGAGGCCATCATGGCTGCCATCCAAATGAAGGAACTGCTCGAAGCCGGCGCCCACTTCGGTCACCAGACCAAGCGCTGGAACCCGAAGATGAAGAAGTACATCTTCGGCGCCCGCAACAGCATCTACATCATCGACCTGCAGAAGACCCTGCGCCTCTGGAACTCCGCCGCCCAGTTCGCCACCAAGGCCGCCGCCGAGGGCAAGAGCTTCCTCTTCGTGGCCACCAAGCCCCAGGCCCAGGACCTCATCAAGGAGCAGGCGGAGCGCTGCGGCGCCTTCTACGTGAACAATCGCTGGCTCGGCGGCATGCTGACCAACTTCAGCACCATCAAGAAGAGCCTCGACAAGTTCCGCGAGATCGAAGCCACCCTCAACGATCCGGCCCGGACCGCCCTTCTTTCCAAGAAGGACATCCTGATGCTGAACCGCACCCGCGAGAAGCTGGACGCCTCCTTCGCCGGCATCCGCGACATGCGCAGCCTGCCGGACGTCATCTTCGTCATCGATCCCCACCGGGAGGAGATCGCCGTCACCGAGGCCTCGAAGCTCGGCCTGCGCATCATCGGCATCGTGGACACCAACTGCGACCCCGACAAGATCGACTACGTCATTCCCGCCAACGACGACGCCATCCGCTCCATCCTCCTCTTCTCCGAGCGCCTCGCCGACTCCATCCTCGAGGGCCGCCAGTCCTTCAAGGACAAGGGCGACACCGCCGACATGAAGAAGATGATGGAAGAGAAGGCCAACGAGGGCGCCGAGGCCTGATCGCCTCCCGCCGTCCGCCGCACCTTGAATTCGAATGACGGGCCTTCGGCCCGAATGGACCAGGAGAACACCATGGCTTTCACCGCACAGGACGTGAAGGAACTCCGCGAGAAGACCGGCATCGGCATGATGGACTGCAAGAAGGCCCTCGAGGAGACCAACGGCGACATGGAAGGCGCCATCGACTACCTCCGCAAGAAGGGCCTCGCCGCCGCCGAGAAGAAGGCGGACCGCATCGCCACCGAGGGCATCGTCGAGGCCTACATCCACCCCGGCGGCCGCGTGGGCGTCCTCATCGAGATCAACTGCGAGACCGACTTCGTCGCCAAGACCGAGGGCTTCCAGCGCTTCGTGAAGGAGATCGCCATGCACGTGGCGGCCGCCGACCCCGCGCCCGCCTTCGTGAACCCCGAGGAGGTCACCCCCGAGTTCCTGGCCAAGGAGAAGGAGATCGCCATGGCGCAGGCCCTGGCCACGGGAAAGCCCGCCAACGTCGTCGAGAAGATCGTCGAGGGCAAGATGGGCAAGATCGTCTCCGAGATCTGTCTCCTCGAGCAGCCCTTCATCATGAATCCGGACCTCACGGTGCGGCAGTACGTCAGCACCAAGACCGCCGAGATCGGCGAGAAGCTCTCCGTCCGCCGCTTCCAGAAGTTCGTGCTCGGCGAGGGCCTGGAGAAGCGGAAGGACAACTTCGCCGAGGAAGTCGCCGCCCAGATGGCCGTGAAGTAAGCCGTTCTTCCCTGTTCCCGAAGGGCGGCCTCCGAGCCGCCCTTTTTATGCCCCGGACTCCTGCCTTAGGCTGGAGGCCAGGAACCCAGGATCCACCCTTCCGGAGCCCGTCATGAAGTACAAGCGCATCCTCCTGAAGCTCAGCGGCGAAGCCCTGATGGGCGAGCAAAAGGGCGGCATCGATCCCGCCGTCGTCTCCATGATCGCGGACCAGATCAAGGAGATCCGCGCCATGGGCGTGGAGGTGGGCCTGGTCATCGGCGGCGGCAACATCTTCCGCGGCGTGGCGGGCGCCACCACGGGCATGGACCGCACCACCGCGGACCACATGGGCATGCTGGCCACCATGATCAACGCCCTCGCCCTGCAGGACGCCCTGGAGCACAAGGGCGTGCATACCCGCACCCTGTCGGGCCTCGAGATGCCCAAGGTCGCCGAAAGCTACATCCGCCGCCGCGCCGCGCGCCACCTCGAGAAGGGCCGCGTCGTCATCTTCGGCGCCGGCACCGGCAACCCCTTCTTCAGCACGGACACCGCGGCCGCCCTCCGGGCCAACGAGGTCGCGGCCGAAGTCGTCATGAAGGCCACCAACGTGGACGGGATCTACTCCGCCGACCCGAAGAAGGATCCCGCCGCCACCCGCTACGACGAGATCAGCTTCCAGGAGGTCCTGGAGAAGGGCCTGAAGGTCATGGACGCCGCGGCCATCGCCCTCTGCATGGAGAACCGGCTGCCCATCGTCGTGTTCGACATGATGGTCCCCGGCCACCTCGTGGCCGCGGTGAAGGGCGAGCGGATCGGCACGCTGGTCCGCTGAGCGGCGCCTACTCCCCGAGCGCGTCCCGCAGGGCGCCGAGCAGGTCCGAGGCGGCGTAGGGCTTCTGCAGGAAGAGGGTGCCGGGCTCCAGCAGCAGGCGCTGGACGCGCTCCTCGCCGTCGAAGCCGCTGGTGAGGATGACGGGGAGGCCGGGCTTGATGCGGCGCAGGGCGGGCAGGGCCTCCCCGCCGGTCATCACCGGCATCGAGATGTCCAGCAGCACGGCCCGCATGTCCGAACCGTGGAAGCGCAGGGATTCGACGCCCTCCAGGCCGTTGGCCGCCTCGAGCACGTCGAAGCCCGCCCGGCGCAGCACCGTGGCCGCCATGTCCCGGATGGGCGCCTCGTCGTCCACCACCAGCAGCAGCCCGTGGCTTCGCCATCCCGCCTCCGCGGGGTGGGGTCCGGGGGAGGCGGGCAGCGGCGCCTCCAGGGCCGGGAAGAGGATGCGGAAGGTGGTCCCCTTGCCGGGCCGGCTGTAGACCCAGATCCCTCCCCGGTGGCCGCGCACGATGCCCTGCATCGCCGCGAGGCCCAGGCCGCGGCCCGCGGGCTTGGTGGTGAAGAAGGGGTCGAAGATCCGGCGCTGGGTCTCCTCGTCCATGCCGGCGCCGGTGTCGCTGACCTCCAGGAAGAGGTGGGGGCCGGGCTCCAGCCCCTGGTCCGGGTAGGCATGGGCGAGGTCCTCCGCCGCGAGCTGCTGGACCCCCGTGCGCACCCTCACCGTTCCGTGGGAGGAGCCGATGGCTTCCACCGCGTTCGTCAAGAGGTTCAGGATGACCTGCTGCAGCTGCGTGGAATCGGCGTCCATGGCGGGGATGTCGGGCGCCAGGGCGTACTCCACGGTGACGTGCTTGGCGATGGAGGTATCCATCAGGCCGGTGAGGGATTTCAGCGTCCCGTTCAGGTCGAGGGGCTCTCGCCGGAACTTCCCCCGCCCCGAGTAGGCGAGCATCTGGCGCGTGAGGTCGGCGGCCCGGTGGGCGGTGTCGGCGATGCTGCCCAGGCTCGCGTGCACGAGGCCGCCGGGCTCGGCCTCGTCCATGGCGAGGCTGGCGTTGCCCAGGATGATGGTGAGGAGGTTGTTGAAGTCGTGGGCCACGCCGCCCGCCATCAGCCCGAGGCTCTCCAGGCGCTGGGATTCGAGCAGGCGGCGCTCCAGGGCCAGCCGCGATTCCACGGCGGCCACGCGGTCCGTGATGTCGAAGGCCGTGCCGAGCCCCAGGGTGTGGCCGGCGTGCTGGATGGCGCCGGCGGTGAAGTCGACCCAGCGCACCGTCCCGTCGGGGCGCAGGACGCGGAACTCGTAGCGGGAGGGGACGGCTTCGCCCCGCTGCCGCGCCAGGCCCCGCCGCCGCACCTGCTCCCGGTCCTCCGGGTGGACCACCTCCCAGAAGGCGGTCCGCAGCAGCTCCTCGCGGCTGCGGCCCAGGAGCTCGCAGGCGTAGCCGCTCACGTAGGTGAAGGTCTGGGTGTAGGTGAAGATGGCGCAGGAGGCGGTGTCGGCGATGGTGCGGAAGCGCTCCTCGCTCTCCTGGAGGGCCTCCTGCACGCGTTGCGCCTCGCTGATGTCCCGCACGAGGCAGAGCGCTCCGCCTCCCGGGAGGGGCCGTCCGTCCAGGTGGACCCACCGGAATCCGCCCGGGGCGAGCAGGCGCACGTCCATGCTGCAGCGCGCGATCCGGCCCTCCAGCAGGTGGAGGCAATGCTCGCCGCAGTCCCCTCGGTCCGCGGGATGGACCAGCTCCATGAGGGACTGGCCCGGTAGCCGGGCGGCCGGAACCTCGAGGAGCGCGGCGAGGGCGGCGGGGGCCTTGCGGAACCGTCCCTGGGCGTCCAGTTCCGCCACCATGACGCCGGCAAGGGTTTCGAAATCCGCCAACAGGTCCCGCGGGGCGCCGGGCCTCCCGCGGCGGGCGAGGAGCCAGCCCAGGCCCACGCCCGCGGCCAGCAGGCCGGCGGCGCCGGAAAAGGCGGAAAAGGTGGGTTCCATGGAGGGCCGGAGGACGACCTTCAGATTGAAGCAGCTTCCCGGCCCTGGACCGGGAAGAAGAGCGTCACCCGCGTGCCCTGCCCGGGGCGGCATGCGACCCGGATGCCGCCGTGGTGGCTGCGCATGATGCCGTGCACGGAGGCGAGCCCCAGCCCGCGCCCCGCGAACTTGGTGCTGAAGAAGGGATCGAACATGTGGCGCTGGGTCTCCGGATCCATCCCGACCCCCGCGTCGGTGACGGAAAGCCAGAGGCAGGCGCCAACGGTGGAATCGGGGTCGAAGAAGTCGAAGTCGAGGCTCGCGAGGTCCACGGGCTCCACCCCGGTGGCGATCCGCGCGGCCCCGCCCTCCGGCATGGCCTCGAGGGCGTTCTCCAGCAGTTCGCGGAGGGCGTGGGCGAGCTGGTCCGGATCCCCTTCGAGGGCCGGCAGGCCGTCGCCGAGGTCGGTCTCGATGTCCTGCTCGGGACGGAGGGCGCCGAGCTCGTGGGCCACCACGTCCCGCACCAGGCCGTTGAGGTCCAGGCGCTGCCAGCGGAAGTGCGCGTCCCCCGCGTAGGCCAGCATGGCCTGCGTCAGCTCCGTGGCCCGCAGGCAAGCGACCCGGATGTGTTCCAGGAAGGGCCGCGCCGGAGCGTCTTCCGGCAGCTCGAGCTCCGCGCAGGAAAGGTTGCCCTGGATGGTGGTGACCAGGTTGTTGAAGTCGTGGGACAGGCCGCCGGCGATCAGCCCGAGGGACTGCATGCGCCGGGCCTCGAAGAGCTTCTGCTCGATCTCGCCGCGGGCGGCCTCGGCGGCGATGCGCTCGGTGATGTCGAGGGCCGTGGCGAGCACCAGGCGCTTGCCCTGGAACAGCACGGTGGTGGCGGTGAGGTCCACCCAGCGGGTGGCGCCGTCCGGGCGGAGGATGCGGAATTCCCAGCGGCGCGGGCGCTCCTCGCCGGCCTTGCGGGCTTCCAGGGTCTCTCCGGCGATGGCCCGGTCGTCGGGATGGATGAGGTCCAGGGCGGGCTTGCCGATGAGGGACTCCCGGTCGATGCCGAGGATGTGGGCGGCGCCGGGGTTCGCGTAGCTGATGGTGTCCCAGTAGAGGAGGATGGCGCCGTCGGTGGTCTCCGCCACCGCGCGGAAGCGCGCCTCGCTTTCCGTGAGTTCGGCGACGAGGCCTTCCTCCTTGAGGCGCCGGAGGGCGAGGACGCGGGTGAGGGCGGCGAGGATGAGGGTGACCAGGAGCGCCCCCGCCAGGACCCACCGCGGCGCGTGGATCTCGTCGCCGACGCCGAAATGGCGCGGGGCCTCGTAGTGGATGGACCAGGTGCGTCCGCCCAGCATGCGGGACGAATCGTAGTGGAAGAACTGGCGGCCCTTGGCGGCCGGCCGGCTTTCGAAGAGCATCCGATTGAGGTCGTCCGCGGGGCCGTCCACCACCATCACCCGCAGCTCGGGGTGGACCCGCAGGGTATGGATCAGCAGCTCGTCGGCGTAGTAGGAGGTGAAGACCACGCCGCGGGCGGCGGCCTTGCGGGCCTCCACGGAATCGATGGCCGCCCCGCGGCGGTAGACGGGGGCGTAGATCACGACGCCGGGATGCTTCTTGTTGCCCGCGGAGACCGACGCGAGGTGCAGGGGATCGGTGATGATCGCCTCGCCGGTCTCCACCGCCTGGAGGATCGCCGCCCGGCGGGCATCCAGGGAGAAGATGTCGAGGCCCAAGAGGTTCTTGGTCTCCTCGGACCAGGGGTACATCAGGGTCAGCGGCGCCGCGTAGGGCCCCGGTCCCTTCCCGTGGAGTTTGAACTTCGGATGGAGCCGCTTCTGGGCCTCCTCGAAGGGCGCCGTGGCGGCGGGGGAGAGCAGCGCGACGTAGCCGATGGAGCGCATGCCGTCGAGGCGCTTGCGGACGCCGAAGCGGACGGCGAAGGCCGCCCACTCCGTCGGGGTGACGTCGTCATCCACGTCGAAGAGGGCCTGGCCCGCCCGGAGCACCTCCAGGTTCTGGTCCAGCCGGCCCGCCAGGGACTCCTCCTCCCGGTCCACTTCGGCCTTGAAGAGCACCTGGGCCTTCTGCTGCAGCAGGCGGTGGGCGAAGGCCCAGGCTCCCAGGCTCAGGACTGCGCCCGCCAGCAGGACCGCCAGGGCCTGGCGGGGCACCGCGGGCTCCCGCCCACCGGGTAAGGTGGACGCGGCCGGGATCGGGATAGGATCATTCATCGGATGTGTGGACATACGATGGACAAAAGTAGGAATTTCCCCGGGCAGGCACAAGGGAATTCGTAGGCATCATGAATTTAGTTGAACTTTTTTCACAGCTACCGGATTGCGAGGTGCTCCAGGATCCGGAAGCCCTTGAGCCCTTCCGCCGGGACGAGTCGCACCTGCTCCAGCCCGCCCCGCGGGCGGTGCTCCGCCCGCGCTCCCCCCGCGCCCTGAAAAGCCTGGTGGCGCTGGCCCGGAGCGAGGGATTCGGCCTTGTGCCGAGGGGCGCCGGGACCGGCAAGGCCGGCGGCTGCCTCAGCGCGGGGCCAAGCCTCGTCGTGGACCTGGGGGCCTGGCCCGGCGCCATCCGGATCTCGAAGCCGGACATGTGCCTGAGCGCCCCCTGCAGCGCATGGCTGCGGGACGTGAAGGGCGCCGCGGAAGCGGCGGGCCTCTTCTATCCCCCGGACCCCAACAGCTGGCAACTCTGCGCCTTCGGGGGCAGCCTCGCCACCAACGCCGGCGGCCCCAACGCCTGCAAGTACGGCATGACCCGGCACTGGATGCTGTCCGTGGACGCCCTGCTGGCGGACGGCGAGATCCACACCCTGGGCATCGCCTCGGTGAAGGCCAACGCGGGTCCCGCCCTGGCCCAGCTCCTGGTGGGCAGCGAGGGCATCTTCGGGATGATCCTCGGCGCCACGGTGCGCCTCATCCCCCGGCCCGTCGAGCACCTCACCCTGCTCCTGCCGGTGGACCGCTTCGAGGACCTCATCGAATTGCCGGGAACCCTCTGTGCCGCGGGCTTCCTGCCCTCCGCCTTCGAGTTCTTCGATCTCGCCGTGCTGGCCGAGCTGCGCGCCCACGGCCCCGAGGAGGCGAAGCGCCTGCCCGGCGAGGCCCTGGCCCTGCTGGAGTTCGATGACCGGGGCTGCACGTCCGAGGCCTTCATGGCGGGGCTGCTGGACCTTCTGGGCCCCCTGGCGGCGCACCTGCGGATGGCCTCCGACGCGCGGCAGCGGGAGGACCTCTGGGCCGTGCGGCGCATGACCTCGGCCTTCCTGAAGGAGCGGCACCCGAAGAAGGTGAGCGAGGACATCGTGGTGCCGCGCTCCCGGCTCAAGGCGTTCTTCGAAGGCCTGGAGGCCCTGAGGATCCCGGCCGTCACCTACGGCCACCTGGGCGACGGCAACCTCCACGTGAACCTGCTGGCGGCCGGGGAGGCGGAGCCCGCCGAACTGGACGCGCAGCTCATGGCCCTCTTCCGCCTCGCCGTGTCCCTGGGGGGCACCCTGAGCGGCGAGCACGGCATCGGCCTCGCCAAGCGCCGGGCCTTCCTCGAGCTCGCGGAACCCGGCCAGCTCGCCATGCTGCGCAGTCTGAAGGCGGCCTTGGATCCCGACGGGATCTTCAATCCCGGCAAAGTGATCTGAGGCGGACCTTCAGGGATTCGGCATCGTTGGCCTGGGGCCGCGAGAGGAGGGGCGCCTGCTCCAGTCCCGCCAGGGCGGGCGGCAGCGCGGGCACGCGGCCCGTGGCCCGTTCCACCACCTCGGGGAATTTCGCGGCGTGGGCCGTGGCCAGGAAGACGCCGGTCTCTCCGGGCCGGAGACGGCGCTTCAGGACGCCCCAGGCCACGGCGCTGTGGGGGCAGGCCTCGTAGCCGAGTCCGTCCAGGGCGCGCATGGCCAGGAGGGTCTCGGCGTCGCTGCAGCGGTCCCAGCGCAGGGACTGGCGGAGGGCGGCGGGATCCCCGGCGAAGGCGGCGATGCGCTCCCAGTTGCTGGGGGCGCCCACGTCCATGGCGTTCGAAAGGGTGGGCACGGAGGGCCGCGGCGCGTAGGCCCCGCCGTCAAGGAACACCGGCACCGTGTCGTTGGCGTTGGTGGCCGCCACGAAGGCCTGCACCGGCAGGCCCAGGGCCTGGGCCATGAGGCCCGCGCAGAGGTTGCCGAAATTGCCCGAGGGCACGGTGAGGACCGGATCCGCGGTGATGCCCCGCGCGCGCAGGGCCGCCCCGGCCTCGAAGTAGTACAGGGCCTGGGCCAGGAGGCGGGCGATGTTGATGGAGTTGGCGGAGGTGAGGCCCAGCTCCGCGCTGAGGTCCGCATCGGCGAAGCAGGCCTTGGCCAGGGCCTGGCAGTCGTCGAAGGAGCCTTCCACGGCGAGCGCGTGGACGTTCTCCCCCAGGCAGGCGAACTGGCGCTCCTGGCGCGGCGAGACCCGGCCCGCGGGGTAGAGCACCACCGCACGGAAGCCCGGCCGCTTCCAGAAGGCGTGGGCCACCGCGGCGCCCGTGTCGCCGGAGGTCGCCGTGAGGATGGTGCGCGGCGAGTCGACACTCCGGGCCAGCACGGCGGCCAGGAAACGGGCGCCCACGTCCTTGAAGGCCAGGGTCGGTCCGTGGAAGAGCTCCAGGGCGAAGAGGCCGGCCTCCACCTCCGCCAGCGGGACGGGGAAGTCGAGGGCTTCCGCGACGATGGCTTCGAGCTCCGCGCGGGAGAACTCGTCCCCCAGCAGGCGGTGGAGGATCGTGACATTCCGCGCCGGCCAGGGCAGGGCCAGGAGGGCGTCCAGGTCCTCGAAGCGGGGCAGGGCCGCGGGGCTCCAGAGCCCGCCGTCCGCGGGCTGGGCCCCGGCGGCGGCGGCGCGGAAGGTGGTGGCCAGGCGCGGGTCCCGGGTGCTGACGAGCTTCACAGGAGCCTCGCGCCGTGGGTGTCGAGGCCACAGAGGAGAGCGTCGGCGGCGACGCCGGCCTCCCGGAAGGCCGCCAGCATGGCCGCGGCCACCGCCTCCGCCTCGGCGCCCTCCTCGGCCACCGCGAAGACCGCGGGACCGCTGCCGCTGAGGCTGCAGCCCAGGGCCCCGGCGGCCAGGGCCGCCGCCTGCACGGCCCGGAAGCCCCGCACGAGGCCGGCGCGGTGGGGCTCGGCCAGGAGATCCCGGAAGGAGGCGCCCAGGAGCGCGCTGTCCTGGGCGTGGAGGGCCTGCACGAAGGCGGCGAGGTTGGCGCCGAAGGCCACGGCGTCGGCGAAGGGAACCTGGGGGGGCAGGGCGGCGCGGGCGTCCTTGGTGGCCACTTCGAGGGCCGGCCGCAGCACCACGAAGGCGAGGTCCGCGGGAAAGGGCAGGGCCCGGGCCTTGCCGCCGGGCACCACGAGGCGCAGGCCGCCCAGGAGGCTCGGGGCCACGTTGTCGTAGTGCACGGAGCCCGACACCGAGGCCTCCGCGCGGCCCGCGAAGGCCAGCAGCTCGCCGGGCCCGTAGGGCTCGCCCACGTAGGCGTTGAAGGCCACCAGGGCCGCGACGATGGAGGCGGCGCTGCTGCCCAGGCCGCTGTTCACCGGCAGCTCCTTCTCCAGGAGGATGTCGAAGGCGGGGAGGGGGCCGTAGCCTTCCTCGAAGAGGGCCTTGGCCTTCAGCACCAGGTTCTGGGCCGGATCCATGGGCAGGCGGTGGGCGAAGGGGCCTTCCGCGCGGAAGGCAGGCGCCGCGGATTCCGTCAGGGTCACCCGATCCCCCAGGCGGGAGCCGTCCAGGGGCGCCAGGGCCGCGCCCAGGACGTCGAAGCCCGCGGCCACGTTGCCGATGCTGGCGGGGGCGTAGGCTTGCAGGCGCTTCATGGCAGGCTCCAGGTGGCGAGCTTCAGGATGTCCGAGAGTACCCCGGCGGCGGTGACGTCGGCCCCGGCGCCATAGCCGCGGATCACCAGGGGGCGAGGGCTGTAGTGATCCGTGAGGAAGGCCAGGGCGTTCTCGCCGCCCCGCACGGAGGCGAGCGGGTGCTCCGCGTCCAGGGCCAGGAGCCCGGCGCCGCAGCGGGGCGCGCCGCTCTCCGCATCGATGCTCCCGACGAAGCGGAGCACCTGGCCCTTCGCCTTCAGCTCCGCCATGCGGGCGGCGAAGGGCGCGTCCAGTTCCGGCAGGCGGGCGAGGAAGTCCGCCACGCTGCCCTCGTGGAATTCCTTGGGTAGCAGGCTCTCCACCTGGACGCCGCCGGGTTCGAGTTCGAGGCCGATCTCCCGGGCGAGGATGAGGGCCTTGCGACCCACGTCCTGGCCGCCCAGGTCGTCCCTGGGATCGGGTTCGGTGAAGCCCTTGTCCATGGCCTCCTTCACGGCGGCGGAAAAAGGGACGCCTTCCTCCAGGCGGCCCAGCAGGAAGGAGAGGGAGCCCGAGAGGATGCCCTCGAAGCGCCGCACCCGGTCGCCGCAGGCGAGCAGGGACTGGAGGGTGGAGATGACCGGCAGGCCCGCGCCCACGTTGGTCTCGTAGAGGAAGCGCCGCTGGCCGGCGCGGGCCTTCTCCCGCAGCTCCTTCCAGTAGGCCAGGGAGCCCGCGTTGGCCTTCTTGTTGGCGGTGACCACGTGAAGGCCCGCCTCCAGCAGCTCGCCGTAGCGCGACGCCAGGGCCTCGTCGGAGGTGCAGTCCACGAAGACCGGGCAGATGGGTTTGCGCGACGCGACGAATTCCGCCACGCGGCCGGGGTCCGGCGCGCCGGAGCCATCGATCCCATTTCGAGCCTCCGTGGCGTCGACGCCCTTCTCCGACAGCACGAGCCCCTTGGAGCGCGCCAGGCCGCAAAGCCGCAGCTCGATGCCCCGGGCCCGGAGGCGTTCCCTCTGGGCGACGAGGTGCTCCACCAGGCGGCCGCCGACGGTGCCCGTGCCGAAGAGGTAGAGCTCGATGACTTCCGCGGTGCCGAAGAAGCCGCGGTGGGCGTGGCGCAGGCCCCGGGGGCCGTCCTCGACGCGCACCACGGTGCTGATGCTGCGCTCGCTGCTGCCCTGGGCGATGGCGACGATGTTGACGCCCACGTCCGAGAGGGCGCGGAAGAAGGTGCTGGCCACGCCCATGCGGGCGCGCATGCCCTCGCCGACGACGCTGAGGATGGAGAGGCCGGGCTTGAGCTCCACGGCGTCCAGGCGGCCCGCGGCGAGGTCCAGCTCGAAGGCGGCTTGCAATGCTTTCTGGGCCTTCGCGCCGTCGCTCCCGGCCACGCAGAGGGTGATGGCGCACTCGCTGGAGCCCTGGGTGATGAGCAGGACGTTGATGGCCTCGCGGGCCAGGGCCTGGAAGGTGCGGGCCGCCACGCCGGGCACGCCCTTCATGCCGGCGCCGGTGAGATTGAGCAGGGCCACGTTCTCCAGCAGGGTGAGCCCCCGGGCCGCGTGCTCCGGGGGCGGCGCCTGGGCGGTGATGAGGGTGCCGGGATGCTCGGGGCGGAAGCTGTTGCGCACCTTCACGGAGATGCCCGCCCCCCGGGCTGGCTGGATCGTTTTCGGATGGAGGACCTTGGCGCCGAAGTGGCTCAGCTCCATGGCCTCCTCGAACGATAGCGACGCGAGGGCGAAGGCTTCGGGCACCTGGCGGGGATCGGCGCTGTAGATGCCGTCCACGTCGGTCCAGATCTCCAGCAGGTCCGCGTGCAGGGCGGCGGCGGCGAGGGCGGCGCTGTAGTCCGAGCCGCCGCGTCCCAGGAGCACCGTGCGGCCCTCGGTGTCCCCGGCGAAGAAGCCCGGCAGCACCAGCAGGCCCGCGTCGCCCTCCCGGAGGGGCGCGAAGGCCGCCGCCGTGGCCTCCAGGTCCGGCTCGGCCTGGAGGGGATCGCCGGTGGCGCGGAGATAGGCGCGGGGATCGAGGGCCCGGGGGTCCAGGCCCCGGCCCCGGAGCAGCTCGCCCAGGAGCAGGGCGGTGGCCCGTTCCCCCAAGGATGCGAGGTGGGCCCGCACGGAGGGCGGGCACTCCAGCAGCAGGCCCACGCCGGCGGCGAGCTTGGCGAATTCGTCCCCCAGGGCCTGGAGGCCCGCCTCCGCCCGGGTGGCGCCGCCGGCCTCCAGCTCCCCGGCGAGGTCCGCCAGGATGGCCCGGTGGCGCTCCCGGAAGGCGGCCACGTCCGGGCCGGGATCTCCGCCGCCCTCGGCGGACTTGGCGGCCCGCACCAGCAGGTCCGTGATGCCCGCGGCCGCGGAGGCCACGAGGCAGACCCGGGCCCCCGCCCGGGCTTCCGCCGCGAGGTCCGCCACGCCCCGCAGGCGGGCGGCGTCGGCCACGGAAGTGCCGCCGAATTTCATGACGCGCCAGGGAGTGGACATCTCGGCTCCGGAAACGAAAAGGCCCCGCGTCGCGGGGCCGGCTCTAGAAGGGGAAGGAATCTAGACCGGCCCGGAACGGGTAATGGTCGTGGTGGTGGTCGTGTGCATGGACGTCGCGCCCAGGAGGGCGGCGGCGGAGGTTCCAGGGACAGGACGCATCCGACTACCTTCGCCGAGGAAACGCGGCGCCGTCAAGCATCCGCGCTACCCTTGGCCTCTCCCAGATACGAACGAGGGGGACCGCCCGCACCCTTCGGGCGCTCTAGGTCCCCCCTCGTGCTCCCCCGCAGCGCGTCTGGGCCAAGCCCAGCCACAGTGCCGCTCGTCCTGGAGCCCACCATGCCTCTCATCCTCGGCCACCGCGGCCTCTCCTCGAAGCACCTGGAGAATTCCCTGGAGGCCTTCCGCGCCGCCCTCGCCGCGGGCCTGGACGGCTTCGAACTGGACGTGCAGCCCACGCGCGACGCGGTGAGCATGGTGCTCCACGACGAGGATCTGGCCCGCACCGCCCAGGGCGCCGGCCTCCTGCGCCAGCTGAAGTCCACGGAGCTGCCGAAGCTGAAGAATGGCGAGTCCGTGCCGCGCCTGTCGGACGTGCTGGAGCTGCCGGCGAAGCTC
>JBGASS010000012.1:0-16380 GCA_044229555.1 Holophagaceae bacterium | reverse complement strand
GGCACCAGTCCAGGTGCTTGGTGAGGTGCTCAGGGTTGAGGGCGAAGCCCGCGGCTTCGGCGCGGCCCACCTCTTCGCCGATGTAGGCGCCCCGCCCGCAGTCTCCCAAGGCCTTCCAGACCTCCTCCTCCGTGCCGCACTCGACGAGGTCGAAGCCGTCGAGCCAGAACGGCGTTCCGAGCGGCGCCTGCAGGTACCAGAAGTCCTCCGGGGCGTAGCGGATGAGGAGGGGCTTCCGCCCGGGCTGCACCTTGATGACATGGTGCGGGCCTTCCAGAGGGCACCAGTGGAGGAAGTGGGGCACGGCGTAGAAGGAGGCCTCCCGGTCGTCGGCGAAGTAGACGAAGTGCTGCCCCGACGAGATCACCAGGGTGTCGAAGCCCGTCGCCGCCAGGGCCGCCTCGGCGTCCCTCTGGCGCTGGGCCAGGTGCTCCCGGAAGGCGACGGCGAGGTCGAGGGGGGCGAGGTCGAGGGTCATGGGCGCTCCAGGGCGGGGAAGGGGAGGTTCCGCATCTGATATATCAATCCTGCCCGCATCCGCAGCCCCCTGTGAAGTGGGGATCGCGGGCGGCCCGGATCATGCCGAGCCCCTCCCGGCCGATGAGCAGGGCCAGGAGGATCGCGGCGGCCCCGTCCACCCACCAGAGCCGCGGGCTCAGCAGGAAGAGCAGGCTGCCGCCGAGGAGCACCAGGGAGAGCTGGATGCAGGCCCGGGAGCAGGCGGCGTCGCTCTTCAGGGCGGCGTTGTCCAGGGCCGCGGCGGCGCGGAGCTTGGCCTGCCAGAGGAAGCCCATGAAGGCGAGGGAGAGGGCCGGCGATGACCAGCCCCGCACCGTGGTGGGAGGATGCTTCCCGGCGGCGAGCTGGCGGATGGGCTTCCCAAGCCACCACCAGGGCCAGGGCCACGAAGAGCCCGCCGATGGCCAGGGTGGCCATCCGCTCGGCCTCTGTGGCGGGAGCCTTGAAGCCCCGGCGAGCCGGGCCATGACGACGATTGCGGAGGCCACCTCGATGAGGCTGTCGGCGCCGAAGCCCCAGAGGGCGACGGAATCGTCCGCCACGCCGAACGCGATGGACACGCCGCCCTCCAGCAGGTTCCAGAGTACGGTGAACCAGGCCAGGGCCCAGGCCCGGCGCTCCCAGCGGGGGGTGGTCCCGGTCTGGGTAGCGGCGAGGCTCACAGGAACCGCAACGGCAGGTGCTCGGCGGCGAAGCCGTGCTTCACCGCCTTCTCGAAGAAGAGCGAAAGGCTGCGGATCTCCGCCTCGCCGAGCTGGTAGCGGATGTTCTCCTGGAGGTACTCGGTGAGTTCCAGCTTGGTCCAGGGGATGTGGCGCCGGGCCTCCTCCACGATGTCGGGGATGTGGGCGAGGCCCGATTCCAGGCTCTTGTGGAAGAAGGGCGCCACGCCGCCGGGAACGTCCAGTTCCGGCGCCTGCTCCTGCACGGTCCAGAGGGCGAAGACGAAGGGCAGGCCCGTCCAGGCGTGCCATTCCTCGGCGAGGTCCAGCACCAGCAGGCCGTCCTTGGCGGCCCGCATGCTCTGGTCGCCGATCATGAGGGCGGCATCACAGGAGGCCAGCATGGCCTCGGCGTCCGGGCCCATGTCGGTGACCGCCGGTTGGACGCCGTAGCGCTCCCGCAGCAGCAGCTGGGCCAGCACCACGGAGGTGCGGGAGCTGGTGTCCAGGGCCAGGCTGCGGATCTCCTCGGGGGGCACCTTGGACAGGAGCACCACGCTGCGCACCCGCTTGGGGGACGCGATGCAGAGGCCCGGCACGATGCGCAGCCCCGGGATGCGCAGGTACTCGATGGAGCTGATGAGCCCCGCGTCCACCTCGCCCGCCCGGAGCTGGTCCGCGCAGGCCGAGGGCACGTGGAACTTCAGGTGGAAGTGCTCGAAGCCCAGCCCGTGCTTGAAGCCGTGGTTCAGGGGCGCGGCGTTGAGGTAGTCGATGATGGAGAGGCGGAAGGGGCGGGACGCGACCATGATGGAAGTCTAGCTGCCCCCACTCCCATGCCCGTCACAGGACGCTGGACCCACTTCCTCGACACGCCCCTCGGCGTGCTGGAGGCCGCCTTCGACGCCAAGGGGCGCCTGAAGCTCCTCTCCTTCACGCCGGACCTGGACCGGGCGGCGGAACCCCGGCCCGAACCACCCCACGTCACCCAGTCCTTCGCCTTCCTCGGCCACCAGCTGGACGCCTACTTCAAGGGCCAGCTCCGCACCTTCACCGTCCCCCTGGACCCCGACGGCTCGGCCTTCCAGCAGCGGGTCTGGGGCATGCTCCTGCAGGTGCCCTACGGCAAGACGACCACCTACGCGGACCTGGCCAGGCACCTGGGCGACCCCAAGCTCACCCGCGCCGTCGGCGGCGCCAACGGCCACAATCCCATCCCCATCCTGATCCCCTGCCACCGGGTCGTCGGGGCGGACGGGAGCCTCACGGGCTACGGCGGCGGGCTGGACAAGAAGGAGTTCCTGCTGCGGCTGGAGGGCGTGCTGGGGGCCGGGACGCCGCGGCTCCTGGACACCGATCCCTGAAGGCGGCGGGCCTCAGCCCTGCTCCGGGCCGGCCCCCAGGGGCAGGGCGGAACCCGGCGCCGCGCTGGGCCGGGTCCAGATGAACGCCTGGGCCCCGGCGACCAGGACCACCACCGTGGTCTTGGCCCACCAGGGCGTCCGAGGGGACAGGAGGGTCAGGCCGACGGTGAGGGTGATGAGGAGGCTCGAGCGGAGCTTCGCCGGCCGGGAGATGACCCCGTGGGCCTCCCAGTCCCGGATGAAGGCGCCCAGCCGGGGGCGGCCCAGGAGCCAGCGGTGCAGGGCTTCGGAACTGCGGGCGAAGCAGGCGGCGGCCAGCAGCAGGAAGGGCGTGGTGGGCAGCACCGGGAGGAAGGCGCCCAGCACGCCGAGCCCCACGCAGAGCAGGCCCGCGGCCACCAGGGCGGCGCGGATCATTCGGGCAGGGCGGGGAGGGCCCGGCCGGAGCGCACGTCCAGGCGGCCCCGGGCGACCTCCGTCCGCTCGATGCTCGGCGCGCCGAAGGCCGCGGCCAGGACGTCCAGGGCCACGCCGGTGCGCACGCCATCGCCGCAGGTGAAGAAGTCCACCGCGGCGAATTCGTACTCGGGCCAGGTGTGGATGGCCAGGTGGCTCTCCGCGATGATCACCACGCCGCTCACGCCCCCGCCACCCCCGAAGTGGTGGAAGCTGTGGGTCACGATGGTGGCGCCGCTGCGGGTGGCGGCCTCCAGCATGGCGGCGGTCACCCGGTCCAGATTCCCCAGCGCCGCGGCGTCGCATCCGCTGAATTCGGCGAGGAGGTGGCGGCCGAGGGATTCCATCGGGCAACCTTAGCGCGAATCCCCGGAGGGTTCGAAGAGTCCCACGCACTCCACGTGGTGGGTGAGGGGGAAGAGGTCCAGGGCCGCCAGCTTCACCAGCTTCCAGGCCGGCCCCAGGCGTTTGGCGTCCCGGGCGAAGGCGGCGCCGTCGCAGCCCACCAGGACGAGGCGGCCGGCCTTGGTCCCCTGCAGGCTGGCGCAGAGCTCGGGGCTGAGGCCCTCCCGGGGGGGATCCAGCAGGATCACATCCCCTGAACCGCCCAGGCCCGCGCCGCCTTCGCCGAGACGAGCGGCGACCCAGGCTTCCACGTCTCCGGCCTGGGCTTCGAAATCCAGCTTCAGGAGCGACAGGTTCTTCTTCGCGAAGCCCACGGCGGCCTCGTCGGACTCCACCAGCTCGAAGCGCTGAAAGCGGTCCTTCAGCATGGCGGAGAAGAGGCCCACGCCGCCGTAGAGGTCGAAGAGGGTGCCGCCCTTCAGGTCCCAGCCGACCAGCAGCTCCTGGAAGGCCGTCCAGGCCCAGGCGGGGCAGGCCTGGAAGAAGCCCCCGGGACGGTGGCGCAGGCGCAGGCCGTCCAGGACCTGCTCGGCGGATTCGTCGGAGCGCTGGAAGCCGTCGGGCTCCAGGATCCAGGTGCGGCCCTTCTCGTCGGTGGCGAAGAGCTTGGTGGCGGGGGTGTTGGCGGAGAGCTCCCAGCGCTGGGGCCGGGTGGGGAGGGTCTTGCCCAGGAGGGCTTCCCGGAAGCGGGGGATGGCGGCGCTGAGGGCGTCGGCGGCGGCGGGGCAGGCGGCGACTTCGACGATCTGGTTGGAGCCCCGGCGGTGGAAGCCCAGGAGCTTCCCGTCCCAGTGGAGCTGGATGCGGTGGCGCCGGGCGTCGGCGGGGGCGGGCACCCAGGACCATTCGGGGGCTTCCGGCAGGGCGCGGTGCAGGAGGTCCTCCACCATCTGGCGCTTCAGCTCCGCGGTGGCGGGGCCCGCTTCCCAGAGATCGCAGCCCCCGCACTGGGCGGCCACGGCACAGCCGGCGGCGACCCGCCGGGGATCCCGGGCCACCCAGGTCTTCACCTTTCCTTCGCCATGGCGGGCCTTCCAGTGGACGTCGGCCAGGACCTCCTCGCCAGGGAAGAGGGCGAGGGGCGCCCGGAGGAGGATGAGGCGGCCGTCCGCCGAATGGGCGAGGCCCAGCCCCCCCCAGGTGAGGCGCTCGATTTTTCCTTGCCACGGCTCCCCTGCGCTCCGCGGGGTCCGATATGCTGGGGACCCTTTCCCCCTAGTCCCCATGCCCTTCGGTCCCATGCGCCTCACCGTAGCCCTCCCCCTAGAGCACCGTAGCAGTGTCGAAGCCCGCTTCCCCCCGGAACTGCGGCGGGTGGTGGAGTGGACGGACATCGGGCCCGCGTCGGACGTCTCCATCGGCATGGCGGGGCGGGGGCGGCTGGCGGGCTGCGCGGAGTGGCCCGGGGTGGAGGGCGCCTACAGCCTCGTCCAGGCGGGCTTCGAGCGGGCCAAGGACCTGCGCTCCATGCAGCGGCTCAACGAGGTGGGCGCGGCCCTGGCCTCGGAGCAGAACCTCGACCGGCTGCTGGACCTCATCCTCACCCAGTCCAGGGGCCTGCTGGCCGCCGAGGCCGGCTCCATCTACCTGGTGGTGGGGGACGACGATTCCAAGGAGCTGCTCTTCGCCCACACCCAGAACGCGAAGGTGAGCCTGCCCTACCACCGCTTCAAGATGCCCATCAGCACCAGCACCCTGGCGGGCTTCGTGGCCAGCACCGGCGACCCCCTCAACATCCCTGACGTCTACCGCATCGCCGACAGCGCCCCCTACCACTTCAACGACAGCTTCGACCGCCAGGCCCGCTACCGCACGGTCTCCATGCTGGTGGTGCCCATGCAGGACGCGGAAGGGGAGATCCTCGGCGTCATCCAGTGGATCAACCGGGTGGAGGACGACGAGGGCGCCCCGGTGCCCTTCCTCGCCGAGCACCAGATGCTGGCGCGAAGCCTGGCGGCCCAGGCCGGCGTCGCGGTGAAGAACGCCCAGCTGCGGTCCGACATCGAGGCCCTCTTCGAAGGCTTCGTGAACGCCTCCGTCACCGCCATCGAGGCCCGGGACCCGGTGACGTCCGGCCACAGCGGGCGCGTGGCGGACCTCACCGTGGGTCTCGCCGAGGCGGTGAACCTCACCCCCAACGGGCTCTACGGCCCCATCAGCTTCAACGACCGCCAGCTGCGGGAGATCCGCTACGCCAGCCTCCTCCACGACTTCGGCAAGGTCGGCGTGCGGGAGCAGGTGCTGGTGAAGGCCAAGAAGCTGGACGCCCAGCGCATGGAGATCATCCTCCAGCGCCTGCGGCAGAAGCAGCTGGAGGACGCCCTGATCCTGCTCCAGGAATCCTGGAAGGGCGGGCGGCATTTCGACCCGGTGCACTGGGACAGCCTGATCCGCGACCGCCAGGAGGAGACCGACCGCCTCATGGAGCTGGTGCGGCGCAGCAACGAGCCCTCCGTCCTGCCCCAGGACGTGGCGGAAGGCCTCGGCCTCCTGGACGGCCTGCGCTTCACCCACTGGACCGGGGAAGCGACCGAGATCGTCCACCCCGACGACCTGGCCTGCCTGCGCATCAAGAAGGGCAGCCTTTCGGAAGGCGAGCGCCTGGAGATCGAAAGCCACGTCACCCACACCTTCCGCTTCCTGCAGCAGATCCCCTGGACCAAGGACCTGAAGGACATCCCCGAGATCGCCTACGCCCACCACGAGCGCCTCACGGGCCGGGGCTACCCCCGCCAGCTGGACGCGCCGGAGATCCCCGTCCAGAGCCGGGCCATGGCCATCTCCGACGTCTTCGACGCCCTCACCGCCCGGGACCGGCCCTACAAGGCCGCGGTGCCCCTGGAAAAGAGCCTCGCCATCCTGGAGGACGAGGCCAAGGAAGGCCAGCTCGACGCCCAGCTCCTGGGGCTGTTCATCGAGGCGAAGGTGTTCGAGCGGACGGTGCGGCACGGCGCCTGAGGCGGGGGGCCGGCACTGTGCGAAACTGGACGCGGAGCCCCGCATGTCCGATTCCCCCGAGCGCATCCCCAACACCATCGACCTGCAGGGCATCATGGCCCTGCTGCCGCACCGCTACCCGATCCTCCTGGTGGACCGCGTCCTCGACTTCGAGCGGGGCCAGTGGATCAAGGGGCTGAAGAACATCAGCTACAACGAGCAGATCTTCCAGGGCCGCCCGTGGTGCCCGGGGACCAGCTGGTGATGGAGGTGAGGATCCTCAGCTTCAAGGGCCGGGTCTGCAAGCTCCGGGGCGAGGCCTTCGTCAACGGCGCCAAGGTCGCCGAGGCCGAGTTCATGTCCATGCTGATGGACGTCGCGCCGGAAGCGCAGGGGGGCGCCCAGTGAGCGCGCCGGTCCACGCCAGCGCCCAGATCCACCCCAGCGCCGTCCTCGCGCCGGACGTCGTCCTCGCCGAGGGCGCGGTCGTCGGCCCCTTCTGCGTCGTGGAGGGGCCCTCGAGGATCGGCGCCCGCACCGTCCTGCGCAGCCACGTGGTGATCGGCCCCCACACGGAGCTCGGGGAGGACAACCAGGTCTTCCCCCACGCGAGCCTGGGCCTGGAGCCCCAGGACCTGAAGTTCAGGGGCGAGGCCACGCGGCTCGTGGTGGGCAGCCGCAACCACTTCCGGGAGGGCAGCACCCTGCACCGCGGCACCGTGGGCGGCGGCGGGCTGACCTCCGTCGGGGACGACAACTTCTTCATGACCGGCGCCCACGTGGCCCACGACTGCCACGTGGGCAGCGGCAACATCTTCGCCAACTGCGCGACCCTGGCGGGCCACGTGGCGGTGGGCGACCGCGCCAACATCGGCGCCTTCTCCGCCGTGCACCAGTTCTGCCGCGTGGGGGACCACGCCTTCATGGGGGGCTTCACCGTGGCCACCATGGACGTCCTGCCCTTCATGAAGACCGTGGGCGCCCGGGACACCAAGAGCTACGGCGTCAACACCGTCGGCCTGCAGCGCAAGGGCTTCCCCCCGGAGGTCGTCGAAGGCCTGAAGAAGGCCCACCGGCTGCTGTTCCACGCAGGCCTGCTGAGGGAGGAAGCCATGGCGAAAGTGCTCGAGGAGCTGGGGGGCATCGCCGAGGTCGCCTACCTGGTGGCCTTCATCCGCGAATCCAAGCGCGGGATCCACCGTGGCTGACGGAGCCCCCGCCGCCGGCGCGCGCCGCTGCGCCACCCTGGCCCTCGCGGGCCTGCCCAATTCCGGCAAGTCCACCCTGCTGAACGCCCTCGTGGGCGAGAAGCTCGCCGCCACCAGCCAGGTCGCCCAGACCACCCGGGGCCGCATCCTGGGGGTGGTGGAGCGCGGGCCCGTCCAGTTCCTCTTCCTGGACACCCCGGGCTTCCACCAGCCCAAGCACAGCCTCAACGAGCGCATGGTGCACGCCATCGACACGGCCCTGGAGGAGGCTGACCTCCTGCTCTGGGTGGTGGACGCCGACGGCTACCTGGGCGCCGGGGAACGGGCCTTCGCCAAGCGGCTGAAGGCGCTCGGGCGCCCCGTCTACCTGCTGCTCAACAAGCTGGACCTGCTCTCCAAGGGCCGGCTGCTGGAGAAGGTCGCCCTCTACAAGGACCTCATGGACTTCCACGAGATCGTCCCGGTCTCGGCCAAGTTCGCCACCAACCTCGAGCCCCTCTGGGCCCTGCTGGAGCGGGACGCCCCGGAAGGCGAATGGCACGTGGGGGACGGTTCCTTCACGGACCAGACCGAGCGGAGCATGGCCTCGGAGTTCATCCGGGAGAAGGTGCTGCGCAAGACCCGGGAGGAAGTCCCCCATGGCGTCGCGGTGGAGATCGCCCGGTGGCTCGAGGACGGGGACCCGGGCCTGGAGGGCGAGAACGCCGACGTCCCCGAGGGCGGCGTCTTCATCGGCGCCGACATCATCGTGGAGCGCGCCGGGCACCGGAAGATCCTCCTGGGCAGCCAGGGCGCCACCATCAAGGACATCCGCGTGTCCGCCCAGCGGGAGCTGAAGAAGCTGCTGCAGCGGCCCGTGAAGCTGGAGCTCTTCGTGAAGGTGGAGGAGGGGTGGAGGGACCGCCCGGACAAGCTGGACCGCCTTCGGCTCTAGGTCCTCCCCATGCGGATCCTCCCCAGCCTCGTCATCCTCACCGGCGCGGGCATCTCCGCCGAAAGCGGCGTGCGGACCTTCCGGGACGCCGGCGGCGTGTGGGAGGACCACCGCCTCGAGGACGTGGCGAGCCCCGAGGGCTTCGCCCGGGATCCGGGGCTGGTGCAGCGCTTCTACAACGCGCGGCGAAGGCAGCTCCGGGAGGTCCAACCCAACGCGGCCCACGAGGCCCTGGCGGCGCTCGAAGCCGCGTGGGCTGGAGACTTCCTCCTGGTGACCCAGAACGTGGACGATCTGCACCAGCGGGCGGGCTCGAAGCAGCTCATCGCCATGCACGGGGAACTGCTCAAGGCCCGCTGCGCCCTCTGCGCAGAGGCCTGCCCCTGGCCGGACGACATCCTGCCGGACTCGGCCTGCCCGGTCTGCGGACGTCGCGGGGCCCTGCGGCCCCACATCGTGTGGTTCGGCGAGATGCCCCTGGAGATGGACCGCATCCTCCGCGCCCTGGCGGGCTGCGACGTCTTCGCGGCCATCGGCACCTCGGGGAACGTCTACCCCGCCGCCGGCTTCGTGGACGCGGTGCCCCGCTCATGCCGCACCGTGGAGCTGAATCTCGAGCCATCCCTGGCCGCTGCCTCCTTCCGCGAGCGCAGGAGCGGCCGGGCCACGGATCTGGTACCCGCGTGGGCGGCGGAACTGCTCCGGAACCCATGAAGCGGCCTTGTCAAAATTAGTGATTCGCTTCGTCACGGGCGGGCGGCACAATGGAGGGCTCGGATCGTCCACCCATTGATCCCCCTTATCCGGCCATTAGTCGAATGCTGGACCTACACCGCCCGTCCCGGGCTCGAGGAGTGAACGCATGACCTTCCGCCGTTGGAGTCCCATCGTCCTGACCGGCCTCGCCTGCGCCGTCGCCGCCCACGCCCAGTCCACCACCGGCGGCGTCCGCGGCACGGTGAAGCTCAAGAAGGGCGGCGCCGCCGTCGGCGCCACCGTGCAGCTCCGCAACCGGGAGACCGGCTACACCCGGACGATCCAGACGGACGCCAGCGGGAACTACCAGTTCGGCCTCATGCCCGTGGGCGCCTACGAGATCCGCGTCTCCGGCCAGGGCCTGCGCACCGCCGCGGATTCCAAGGTCTCCGTCTCCCTGGGCGAGACCTCGGTCCTGAACTTCGACCTGGACACCGCCGAGGCCGCCGCGACCGTGGAGGTCGTGTCCGCCGCCCCCGCGCTGGATGCCGCCCAAGTGAACACGGTCACGTCGGTGGATGACCGGCTCGTGGAATCCATCCCCCTGAACGGCCGGAACTTCACCGATCTGGTGGCCCTCACCCCGATGGCCGCCCCTGATCCCGAGAACGGCCGCATTTCGGTGGGCGGCGCGCGCGGCATCCAGAACAACCTCACCATCGACGGCGCCAGCTACCAGTCCAACTTCTTCGGCGAGCAGCGCGGCTCCACGCGCATCCCCTTCGCGTTTGGCGCGGACACGGTGAAAGAGCTGCAGATCATCACCAATGCCTACGACGCCCAGTACGGCAACGCGGCGGGCGCGGTGATCAATGCCATCACCAAGACCGGCACGAACGAGTTCGCGGGCTCGGTCCTGCTGCAGCTCAGGACGGATTCCATGGTGGCCAAGATCCGGCCCGTTCCGCAGCCGAACAGCAGCGTGACCAACACCGACGCCGCCCGCACCAAGACGTTCAACCAGAAGCAGATCAATTTCAATTTCGGCGGCCCCATCATCAAGGACAGGCTGCACTTCTTCATTGGCGCCGAAACCTACCGCTACCAGGAGGATTTCACGCCGGGCTTCGCCGTAGCCTCCGGTACGAGCGGCAACAACCAGGCAGCCCTGGACGCGTTCCTGCCCATTTTTGGAAAGCTCAAGGTGAGCTCGGATGGCCGAACCCTGGGCCAGGAATCCGGCTTCACCTATACCAATGACCGGAACAACACGGTGCTCTTTGGGCGCCTGGACTGGACGGTCACCGAGAATCACCGCCTCACCCTTCGTGTGAACGCCCAGGACTGGGAATCGAAGAACGGCACCACTTCCTTCGCTTCCACTTTCGCCGCCACCACCGGCCAGACCAACCAGGGCCTTGAAAAGAACAGCGGGCTGTCCTGGGTGCTGGAGATGAACTCGATCTTCGGCACCAACTGGGTGAACGAGGCCCGCCTCCAGCGGGCCATCGAGCGCCGGCCCCGTTTCGCCAACACGGAGGCCTCTCCGGAATTCCAGATCGATTCCGGATTCACGGTGGGCCAGAACAACTTCCTGCCCAACGGCCTGGACGAGAAGACCTGGCAGTTCATCGACAACCTCACCTACACCAAGGGTGACTGGCTGGTGAAGGCGGGCGTGGACCTGCAGTCCTTCGACTTCAAGAACACCTTCTTCCGCTACCAGAACGGCCAGTACCGCTTCAGCAACTACGCGACGGCCACCGCCTGGAGCGCGGGGACACTGACGAACTCCAGCAGCAACCGCCTCCAGATCCAGCAGTCCTTCAGCAACTACGGCGGGTCCATCGAGTACTCCTCGAAGCTCTTCGCGGGCTATGTCCAGGCGGCCTACTCCGGCCTGCTGGAACATCGGCTCACCTTGAATCTCGGAATCCGGTACACGAGAGAGGACCAGCCCAGCAACCCGAGACCCAACGCAGACCTCGCAGACCTGGACCGCGCCAACGATCCCTCCGCCGTAGACCCGAGGTTCGGTTTCACCTACGACCCCAAGGGCGACGGCAAGATGATCTTCCGGGGCGGCTACGGCCATTTCTCTTCGCCCAATCCATCGCTGACCGTTTCCAACACCATGAACAGCAACGGGAACACCACGGCCACCTACCTGGTGACCTCCTCCGGTGCTTCAACGGCCGCGGGCGGTCTCCTGTCTCAATTCAATTCAGGGCCGCTCAGCTACGCTCAGCGCTTCAGCTCCGGTGGGACGGTGTTCAGCACCCTGAAGGATGAGGCTTTCTTCAAGAACCTGGGCGCCCCGACCCTCGTGGGCCAGGTCTGGGATCCGAACAACGAGATGACACTGGCCAAGCGCCTCTCCCTGGGCGTCGAGAGCCAATTGGATAGTGGCTGGAAGCTGGGTGTGTTCGGCGTCTACACCAAGTTCGAAAACCTCCAGTACTTCGTGAACATCAACATGTGGCAGCTGAATTCAGATGGGACCTACAACGCGAACGGCTTCTACAACGATGGATTCGCCACCAAGGTGAACCGGTTCGCCACGACCTCCAGCGCCGCGAATCAGGTTCCGTCCGCCACTCCCCGCCCCGGCTTCGCCATCGTTCGCGGTGTGAGGCTGAACCTGAGCAAGTTCGGCAATGTCGCCCTCTCCCAGAACGGTGGCGTGGGCAGGTACCAGGCCCTGGTCTTCACGGCCCAGAAATTCTCGGACAAGGGTTACGGCGTCCAGTCCTCGTTCACGCTCTCCAAGGCACGGGACAACAACTCCAATGAACGGTCCACCTTCGGCGCGGATTCAGGCATTCCGACTTCCGCGGATCCCATGGCGGTCTACGGGTACAGCGACAACGACCGAAGGGTTCGCGTGACGCTGGCGGGGTACTTCCCGGTGGTCTTCGGCATCAAGGGCTCCGCCAACTACAGCTATACCTCGGGGCGCCCCTACACGCCCCGCTATACCAACGATGTGAACGGCGACACCCTCACCAACGACATCGCGAACGGGTATGAACGCAACTCGAGGCGTCAGCCTGGGGTTCGGACCCTGGACGCCCGTTTCAGCCGCGACTTCAAGTTCTCCAACCGCTTCAGGCTCGAGACCTTCATCGATGTCTTCAACGTCATGAACTGGGCCAACTTCAGGACGGATCTCACCGCCGTGGGCACTTCTCCGACCGGGACTCAATTCACCGACCTGGGCAACCTCAATGTGCCCGATCGCAACACAAGGGAGATCCAGTTCGGCGCGCGATTCCGTTTCTAGACAGCACGGGTCATGAAAAAGCCCCCGCCCCGGCGGGGGCTTTTCATTGGAGGCGGCGCACCCCGAAAAAGGCCGCCCCGATGCGGACCTGGTCCGAACCCGCCGCGATGGCCGCGTCGAAATCGCCGGACATGCCCATGCTCAAGCGGAGCCGTCGGCCCAGCTTCTCCCGCCACCCGTCGCGCAGCACCGCGAGCCGGGCGAAGGCCTCGGGCCGCTCCGGCGGCGGGATGGCCATGAAGCCCTGGAGCGGGAGCCGCGGCTGGTCCTTCAGGGCGTCCAGCAGCCCGGGCAATTCCGCTTCGGCGCAGCCGCCCTCCTTGGTGGCTTCGCCCCACAGGTCCACCTGCACCCACACGCCGCGCACGAGGTCCAGTTCCTCGGCGATCCTGCCCAGCCGCAGGGCCAGGTCCACGCGGTCCACGGTCTGGAGCTCGGCGAAGTGCTGAAGGGCGGCCTTCGCCTTGTTGCGCTGGAGGGGGCCGATCAGGACGAACTTCAGGTCCGGCCGGGCCGCGGCCTTGGCGGCACCTTCCTGGACGTAGTTCTCGCCGAACGTGGTGAAGCCCAAGCCCGCGGCTTCCTCGAGGAGGGCCAGGGGCTGCTTCTTGGAGACGGGCAGCAGCTCGACGGAGGCGGGATCCCGGCCGGCCTGGTCGCAGGCCCGGGCGATGCGGGCCCGGAGGTCGGCGATGCGCGGGGCGAGGTCGCTCATGTCGGCATTCTCGCGGAATCGTCGGCGCTCGCGTCAGAGCGAATTCGACCCAGTCTCGGGGAGCGCTACTTGACGGCGGCCGCCGGAGCCACGACCTCGGGGAGGTAGACCCACCGCTGGCAGTTCTCGCAGGGGATGGGCTGCTTGGCCTCCCGGACCTGGGCGATGTAGGGGCTGCGCAGGCGGGTGTGGCAGCCGGAGCAGCTGCCGTTCTCGATGGGGGCCACGGCCTTGCCGGCGCGGTTGGTCAGGAGCTTGCGGAAGTGGGCCAGGGCGGGGCCGGGGAGCTGGGTCTCCAGCTCCGTGAGCTTGACGGTGAGCTGGGTGCGGGAGAGCACCTGGGTCTCGTGCTCCGCCAGGAAGATGGCGTGCAGCTCGGCGAACTTCGCCTTGGCGGCCTCCAGGTCCTTGGTGGTCTGGGAGATCTCGGTCTCGAGGACCGCCAGGCGGGCCTCGGTCTCCTTCAGGGGCCGGGCCACCAGGTTCTTTGCCCGCTCCCGCTCGTCCACCTCCCGCATGGCGGCGGCGTACTGGACCTTCTGGGTGACGGCCTTGAGGGCCTTGCGGGCGTGCTCCTCCAGGCGCTGGGTGAGTTCCAGCTCCTTCTGGAGCTTCCCGCGGCTGGTCTCGAACTCCGCCCGGGCCTTCTGGGCCTCCCCCAGGCGCCGGGCCAGGGAGCGGCGGGTCGCGTCCAGGTCCGCCAGGTCCGGGGGGAAGGAGCTGAGATCCCGGTCGATCGTCCTCAGGTAGTCGTGGGTGGCCTGAAGCTCGAGCAGGAGGGCATGGGTCATTTGTCCAGACTAGCCCCTCGGAGGCACGGATGGCGAAAGGTATTGTGTTTCGGGCTGCAAGGCCAATGAAATTCGGAATTCGCTTCAAGGACAGGGACAACTTTCCGCCCAGAATCGTGAGCCATTTCGAAATATTCTAAAATGTCACATAGATAAAATATGAGTCAAAGAATGAAGAAGATGCTCAAGTCGGTGAATTCGTGCTTGATCTCAATCCGCCTCCACGTACACTGGCACTCGTCTGTGGGGAGTGCTAACACCCCACCCACTCCGAGGAGGAATCCATGGCCATCAAGCCCCTGTATGACCGCGTGATGCTGAAGCGCGTCGATCCCGTCGAGACCGCCAAGGGCGGCATCATCATCCCCGACACCGCCAAGGAGAAGCCCATGGAGGCCCTGGTCGTGGCGGTGGGCGAGGGCAAGTTCGACGACAACGGCAAGCGCATCCCCATGTCCGTGAAGGCCGGCGACAAGGTGCTCATCGGCAAGTACAGCGGCACCGAAGTGAAGCTCGACGGCGACGACCACGTCATCGTCCGCGAGGACGAGATCCTCGCGGTCCTGAGCTAAGCGCCTCCAGCCCCCAACCCATCGAATCCAACAGGAGATAGCAATGGCCAAGTCCATCATCTACGCCGAAGACGCGCGCCAGGCCATCCTGCGCGGCGTGAACAAGCTCGCCGACGCGGTGCAGGTCACCCTCGGCCCCAAGGGCCGCAACGTCCTCATCGAGAAGAAGTTCGGCTCCCCGCTCATGACCAAGGACGGCGTCACCGTCGCCAAGGAGATCGAGCTCAAGGACAAGCACGAGAACATGGGCGCCCAGCTCGTGCGCGAAGTCGCCTCCAAGACCTCCGACGTGGCCGGCGACGGCACCACCACCGCCACCGTGCTGGCCCGCGCCATCTACCGCGAGGGCATCAAGGCCGTCGTGAGCGGCGCCAACACCATGGAGATCAAGAAGGGCATCGACATGGCCGTCGACGCCGTCGTGAAGTCCATCGACGCCATCAAGAAGCCCGTGGAGGGCAACGCCATCGCCCAGGTCGGCTCCATCTCCGCCAACGGCGACGAGGAGATCGGCAAGATCATCGCGGACGCCATGGCGAAGGTCGGCAAGGACGGCGTCATCACCGTGGAAGAGGCCAAGGGCCGCGAGACGGAGCTGAACGTGGTCGAGGGCATGCAGTTCGACCGCGGCTACCTGAGCCCCTACTTCGTCACCAACCCCGACCAGATGAAGTGCGAGCTGGAGAGCCCCTACATCCTCGCCTACGAGAAGAAGATCTCGAACATGCGCGACCTGCTGCCCCTGCTGGAGCAGGTGGTGAACAGTCGCCGCCCCCTGGTGATCATCGCCGAGGACATCGACGGCGAGGCCCTGGCCACCCTGGTGGTCAACAAGATCCGCGGCACCATCAACGTGGCCGCCGTGAAGGCCCCGGGCTTCGGCGACCGCCGCAAGGCCATGCTGGAGGACATCGCCATCCTGACGGGCGGCAAGGCCATCACCGAGGACCTCGGCCTCAAGCTCGAGAACCTCACCCTGGCTGACCTCGGCACCGCCAAGAAGGTCTCCATCGACAAGGAGAACACCACCCTCGTCGAGGGCGCCGGCACCACCGAGGCCATCCAGGGCCGCGTGAAGCAGATCCGCTCCCAGATCGAGGTCAGCACCTCGGACTACGACAAGGAGAAGCTGCAGGAGCGCCTGGCCAAGCTCGTCGGCGGCGTCGCCGTCATCAAGGTGGGCGCGGCCTCCGAGACCGAGATGAAGGAGAAGAAGGCCCGCGTCGAGGACGCCATGCACGCCACCAAGGCCGCCGTCGAGGACGGCATCGTGGCCGGCGGCGGCGTCGCCCTCCTGCGCGCCCTGTCCAGCCTGGACGCGCTGAAGGTCGGCGGCGACCAGGCCACCGGCGTCAACATCGTCAAGAAGGCCCTCTCGGAGCCCACCCGCCAGATCGCCAACAACGCCGGCGTCGAGGGTTCCGTGGTGGTGAACACCATCCTGGAAGCCAAGGGCAACCACGGCTTCAACGCCGCCACCGGCGAGTACGGCGACATGGTGGCCTTCGGCGTCATCGACCCCGCCAAGGTGACCAAGTCCGCCCTGCGCAACGCCGCCTCCGTGGCCGCGATGATGCTGACCACGGAAGCCATCATCAGCGAGATCCCCGAGCCCAAGTCGGCGCCCGCCGGCGGCGGCCCCGGCGGCATGGGCATGGACGACATGTACTGAACCCGATCCACCGCTTCAGGAAAAGGGCCCCGCGAAAGCGGGGCCTTTTTCTTTCCGGCCTTCGCGCGGGGGGAATCCGGCGGCGGAATGTGTTGAGATGTCCGGCGAGGAGTCCACGATGCGCCCGGTCCTGCTTGCCCTCACGCTCCTCCTTCCCCTGGCGGCC
>JBGASS010000011.1:0-16509 GCA_044229555.1 Holophagaceae bacterium | reverse complement strand
CCCTGAACTCGGGGGGCAGATCGTCCCAGGGCAGGGAGACGGTTCCCCGTCGCCCTCCTTCCTTCAGCAGAAGCCGTACCGGCCCGAGGGTCATCCCGTGGCCCAGGGCCTTCAGCATGTCGTAGAGGGTGAGCAGGCCCCCGGTGACCGCCGCCATCGCCTCCATCTCCACGCCGGTCTTCCCGCTGACCCGGACTTCAGCCCGGAGCCAGGCCCGGCGGCGGGCCGCGTCCCAGGCATGGTCCACGGTGACCGCCTCGAGGAGGAGCGGGTGGGCCAGGGGAATGATCTGGGCGGCCTGCTTGGCCCCGTTCACCGCGCCGATGCGGGCCACGGACCAGGGATCCCCCTTCTTCAGGCCCGCTCCGGAATCCTCCAGAGCCCCGGCCATGGCCTCCTGCACCTCCAGGTAGCCGGCGGCCACCGCGCGGCGGAGGGTCGGCGCCTTGGCGGACACGTCCACCATGCGCGGCCGGCCCTCGGGATCCAGATGGGTGAGCTCAGACATGGGAGCCTTCCGGCTGCAGGTAGGCCCGCAGGATGTCCCGCAGGGCGGAAGTGTCGGGCGCGTAGGCCAGCGGACCGCAGGAGGCAAGGGCCTCCGCCGAGTAGAAGCCATGGCCCACGGCGATGGAAGGCACTCCGGCGGCGGCGGCCATGTCCAGATCGAAGGGCGTGTCCCCCACCATGAGGAGCTCCGCGGGCTTCAGGCCCGTAAGGTGCAGGATGCGGTGCAGGCTCTCCGGATCGGGCTTCCCGCTGGCCACGTCATCGGGCGTGACGATGGGGGCGAAGACCCCCTCCCAGCCGATGGCGGCCAGCTGGCGATCCAGGGGCGCCCGGCGCTTGGAGGTGGCCAGGGCCATCGCCTGTCCGCGGCCCTGCAGTTCGGCGATGAGCGGCCGCATGCCTTCGAAGGGTTGGAGCAGGTGCTCATGGTCGATGTGGCCGAAACTGCGGTAGGCGACGAGGACCTCGTCCACACCCAGGCCCAGGACGGTGAAGGTGCGGCGGATGCCTTCCTCGACCGGCAGGCCGACGTACTTCAACCATTCACCCATGACTTCGCGGCCCAGGCCCAGGCGATCCAGCGCGTGGGCCATGCCGGCCTCGATGAGGGGCCGGCTGTCCACGAGGGTGCCGTCGAAATCCCAGACGATCAGCTTCAAGGGGCCACCTCCACCGGGCCCACCATCTCGTCGGGAAGCACCTCCCGCTCCGTGCCGAAGACGCCCTCCCACTTGGCGATGACCACGGAGGCCAGGCCGTTGCCGATGACGTTGATCATGGTGCGGGCCATGTCCATGATCTCGTCGACCGCCAGCAGCATGGCGATGCCCGCCTCGCCGGGCAGGCCGAAGCTGGCGCAGGTGCCGGCGATGATCACCAGGGTGGCCCGGGGCACGCCCGCCACGCCCTTGCTGGTGAGCATGAAGGTGAAGACCATGGCGATCTGGCTGACGAAGCTCATGTGGATGCCCGCCGCCTGGGCGATGGTGAGGCTGGCCAGCACCAGGTAGAGGGTCGATCCGTCCAGGTTGAAGCTGTAGCCCGTGGGGATCACGAAGCTGGCGACCCGCCGGGGGACGCCGAAGCGCACGGTCTCCTCCAGCAGCTTGGGCAGGGCGGCCTCGCTGCTGGCGGTGCTGAAGGCGGTCAGCGCCGGATCCTTGATGGCCTTCAGGAAGCCCAGGATGGGGATGCGGAACATCAGCATCACCGGCACGAAGACCAGGCCGAAGAGGCAGAGCAGGGCGAAGTAGAGGCTGCCCACCAGCTGGGCGTACTGGCCCACGAGGTGGAGCACCGCGGGCCAGCCCTTGAGCAGGACGCCGTTGATCTCCTGGCCCGCCGCCATGTGGCTCACGTTGTAGGCCATGGCGCCGAAGACGCCGATGGGCGTGAGCATCATGACCATGTCCGTGTACTTGAACATCACCTGGGAGAGGCCGTGGAAGAAGTCCAGCACCGGCTTTCCCTTTTCAGGGATCTTCGTGAGGGCGATGCCGAAGAGGGTGGCGAAAACGACCACGGGGAGGATGTCGCCTTCGGCGGCGTGCTTGAAGAAGTTGCTGGGGAAGGTGTGGAGGGCGATCTCCCAGGCGGTCTTGGGGGCCGCCAGGGCCGTGTGGGCGTCCACTTTCAGGTGCAGACCCTCCCCGGGGCGGATCCAGTTGGCGATGCCCAGGCCGATGAACAGCGCGATCGTCGTGACGATCTCGAAGTAGAGCAGGGCCTTGCCGCCCATGCGGCCCACGGCCTTGATGTCGCCGGTCTGGGCGATGCCCGTGATGATGGTGGCCACCAGGATCGGGACGATGATGCTCTTGATGAGGCTGATGAAGGCTTTCGACAGGAACTGGAAGAAGGCGAAGGCGTTGGGATGGGCGTCCTGGGGCAGGAAACCGCCCAGCACCACGCCCATCAGCAGGCCCACGAAGATCCAGAAGGTGCTCGACTTGTACCAGGGACCCTTGGAAACGCTCACGCCAGCCTCGACAGGAAACCCCGAGTGTCCCACGGGGCCGGGGCCCTGGACATACTCGAAGCATGCGCTGCCCCGCCTGTGACGCCCCCATCCCGATGGACGCCCGCTATTGTCCCGCCTGCGGCGCTGCCGCAGTCCAGGAAGCCCCGGAGCAGCCTTCCACGGTGGAATCGGCCCGCCCCGGCGTGTGGGCCTGGTTGCTGATCGTCCTGGTCCTGATGGAGCGGGGTGCGGCTTGGCTGGCTCTTCCGCCCTTCAGCGAGACGCGGGCGGTGGGGGCCTGGGAGATTCCCTTCTGGTGGGCCTGGGGGATGGGGCTGGGCATCCTGGGCCTTCCCCTCCTCGCCTTCCGGAAGCGCCCGGGCGGCTGGATCGCCTTCCTCTCCGGCGGAGCCCTCGTGATCCGCAGCTGCCTCCCCATGCTTGCGGAGAAGCCCGCGGAAGGGGCCGTGTGGACTCTCATGGTGGCCAGCGCCAGCCTCACCTTCGCCTTCCTGTACGAACAGAGCTACTGGGGGCGCGAAGCGGGCCCCTCCTCTAGTTGAGGAGCTCCGCCGTGGCCTTGGCGTTTCCGTTGCTCCCGCCGAGGATCAGGGTCTTGCCGGTGTCCGGCCCGGTGGTCAGCACCGTGCCGGTGTGCTCCTCCCGGGCGGTGGCCAGCCTCGCGCCATAGCTGAAGGAACCGGTGGCGGGGTCGAAGATCTCGGTGCTGCCCAGCACGCGGTAGAAGTAGGTGTTCCGCCCGCCGGCGAGGCGGACCCGGCCGTCGGCCATCAGCGTGGCGGTATGGAAGGCCCGGCCCTCCTTCAAGCGGGCGGGCAGCTCGGTGAAGAGGCCCGTGGCCGGGTCGAAGAGCTCGGCGCGGTCCTCGCCGTCGTAGCCGCCGGCGATGAGCACCTTGCCGTTGTTCAGGAGGGTGGCGCTGTGCGGGAGGCGCCCGGCTCGCCTTGCCGGTGGTGCGGGTGAAGGTCATGTCCGCCGGATTGAAGATCTCCGCGGTCGCCAGGTCCTGGTCGGCGCTGCTGCGGCTGCCGCCGGCCAGGAGGTAGCGGCCGTCCTGCAGGCGGGTCAGGGTGAAGCGGGTGCGGGCGTCCTGCATGGGGTTCGGCTCGGGGCTGAAGGAATTGGTGGCCGGGTTGTAGAGGTCCACGGAGGCGGTGGCGTCGGAGATGTAGTAGTAGGCCGCGCCGCCCATCACCAGGACCTTGCCGGCGTGGGGGCCGGATTCCAGGCGCAGGGCCCGGTGGCCGCTGCCCCGGATGATGCTCATGGGGTTGGCGGTGGCGGTGAAGGTCCCGGCGGCGGGATCGAAGACCTCGGCGCTGGCGGTCCGGGCTGTCGAAGCCCGTGTCGCCGCCGGCCAGGAGGACGCGCCCGTCCCCCAGCGGGCGGCGGTGTGGTCGTTGCGGGCCTTCACGGTGGGATTCGCGAGGGATTGGAAGGTCCCGGAAGCGGGCAGGTAGAGTTCGGCCAGCGTGTTGTTGTTGTTCCGGTCGTCGCTGCGCCCCCGGAGATGAGGATCCGGCCGTCCGCCAAAGCCGCGGCGCTGTGCTTCACCCGGCTGGCGGCCATGCCGGCGGGCAGGACCGCCGCCGGCGCCGTGCCCGGGGGGGGATTGACCGTGACGGTGCAGGTGGAGGTCTTGGAGGGATCCGCCACGCTGGTGACCTTCACGTGGAAGACCGCCGGCGACCCCACGGCGGGCGGGAAGTAGACCATCACGCCGTTGGCGGTGGTGAAGCTGCCGGCGGCTACGCCTTCTTCGAGGCTCCAGGCGACGTCCCGGAGGATACCGCTGGGATCGATCTGGGCGGCGAAATTGCCGGTGTCCCCGCCGCTGATGGCCAGGGTCACGGGCAGGATCTGGATGGACACGGTGGTGGCGACGGTGATGAGGACGGTGGCGGTCTTGGCGGTGTCGGCTTGAAGGGTGGCCTTCAGGGTGAAGGTCCCCACGGTGGCGCCGGCGGTGTAGAGGCCCGTGGCGTTCACCGAACCCGCCACGGCGCCTTCGAGGAGGTTCCAGGTGACCGCAGTGGTGGGGGTCCCGCCCAGGGAGGCGCCGAACTGCTGGGTGCCGCCGGGAACGATGGAGAGGACCGAGGGGCTGATGGACAGGGTGCCTCCCGCCGTCACGGTGATGACGGCGGTGCCGGTCTTCGTGGCGTCGGCCACGCTGCGGGCGGTGACGGTCACCGTGCCCGCCTGGGCCGGCGCGGTGAAGGTGGTGGTGGTGGAAGCGGTGGCCGGGGCCACGGTCCCGGCGGTGGTCTCCCAGGTGACGTTCGGGTTGGCGGACCCGCTCACCGAGGCGCTGAGCGTCAGGCTCCCACCCGCTGCGAGGGTGGGATTGGAGGGATTGACCGTGACGGTGACGGCGGGGAGGGTCACGGTGATCGCGGCGGTGCCGCTCTTGGTGGAGTCGGCGGCGCTGGTGGCGCGCACGGTGAAGGTGCCCGCCACGGCCGGCGCCGTGTAGAGCCCGGCCTGGGTGATGGTGCCGACGGCGACGGGACCGATGGGATCCACGCTCCAGGTGACGGCGGTGTTCGAGGTCCCCGTGACCGTGGCCGTGAACTGGGCGGTCGCCCCCGGGGCGATGGGGCCCGCGGGGCCCTGGACCACGACGGAGACCGTGGCCGGGGGGGTCGTGTTGCCCCCGCCCCCGCCTCCGCCGCAGGAAATCCAAGCCAGCGACAGGCAGATGAAGGCGAAAAGGCGGTGGATTCCCATGGGGGCCTCCCGGCTGGAATGGATCGGATGGTTTCCAGGCTAGCTCCAAGGGGCCCGATCCCCCCGGACCGAATGGAAAAAACCTAAACGGCCTGACCGCCGGTAACCTGAAGGGGTCCCGACGGTCGATTCGGGCCTTTTCTGGAGCCCTCGTGCGCCCCCGCTGGCACCCGCTCAACACCAGCTTCCTCACCGGGACCCTCGTTCTCGCCGCCGTCACCCTGCCGCTGAAGCTGGCGCTGCAGGGCCTGCGCTGGAGCGAGGTCCTCGTCTGCCTCGCCATGGTCTTCGCCATCGGCACCGCCATCAGCGCGGGCTACCACCGGCTCTTCGCCCACAAGGCCTACCGCGCGAGCCTTCCCGTGCGCTTCCTGCTGCTCTGCCTGGGCGCCGCCAGCTTCGAGAACTCCGCCCTGAAGTGGTCCTCCGACCATCGGCTCCACCACCGTCACGTGGACACGGAAGAGGACCCCTACCCGATCTTCAAGGGCTTCTGGCATGCCCACTGGATCTGGGTCATGGAGGGCAAGGACATCGCCCTGCGCGGCGTGGCGGACCTGGAGAAGGATCCCCTGGTCATGTGGCAACACCGCAACCATTTCCTGATCGGGGCCGTGGTCGCCCTGATCCCCGTGGGCATCGGCCTGGCCACGGGCAATTTCTGGGGCCACCTCGTCCTCGGCCTGTTGGTCCGCATCATCCTGACCCACCACACGACCTTTCTCATCAACAGCGCGGCCCACCTCTTCGGCTCGCGGCCCTACACCGACGCCAACAGCGCCCGGGACAACTGGCTCCTGGCCCCACTGACCTACGGCGAGGGCTTCCACAACTTCCACCACATGTGGCAGTGGGACTACCGCAACGGCGCCCGCTGGTACCAGTGGGACAGCACCAAGTGGATCCTCAACCTGCTCGCCTGGGGGGGGCTGGTGTCCCAGTTCCGCCGGGTGCCCGACGCGGCCATCCGCCGGGCGCGCCTGGCCATGGAGGAGAAAAGGCTCCGGGAGCGGCTCGCCCTGTCGAGCCCCGGCGTGGCCCTCGCCATGGGCGCGCGCCTGGCCTCCGCCCGCGGCCGGCTGGACCTGGCCCTGGCCTCGTTCCAGGAGCGCCGGGATGCCTGGGAGGCCAAGAAGGCCGAATGGAAGAACCAGCGTTCGGCGAGGGCCGAGCAGTGGCGGGCCATCCGGGACGAATGGAAGGCCGCGATGGCCGCCCACCGGGAAGAGCTCCGGGCCGCGTGGCGGGACTGGCGCGAGGCCCGGCTCGAGGCCCGCCAGGTGCTGGCCTACGCCTGATTTGGCATGATGGGATCTCGCGGACTCCCGGAGGAGCGGTTGCATGGCTTCGTTTGACCTGATGGTGATCGGCAGCGGTCCCGGCGGCTACATCGCCGCCATCCGCGGGGCCCAGCTGGGCCTTTCCACCGCGCTGGTGGAGAAGGACCCCGCCGGCCTCGGCGGCACCTGCCTGCGCCGGGGCTGCATCCCCGCCAAGACCTGGCTGGAGACCGCCCACCGCTTCGAGCACATGCGCGACCTGGCGGACTACGGCATCGCCGGCGTGGACGTCTCCCACCTCCGGGCGGACCTGGAGGCCATCGTCAAGCGCAAGAACCGCATCGTCCTGAAGAACGGCAAGGGCATCGAGTTCCTCATGAAGAAGAACAAGGTGCAGGTGCTGAAGGGCTTCGGGAAGCTGCTGGGCGGCGGGCGCGTGGAGGTCAGGGGCGAGGCCGCCACCGAGGTCCACGAGGCGAAGAGGATCATCCTCGCCACGGGCTCCGTGCCCCGGGAATTGCCTGGCCTCGAGGCCGACGGCCTCCGCGTCCTCAACAGCGACCACGTCCTGGACATGACCGAACTGCCGAGCCACCTTGTCATCCTCGGCGGCGGCGCCATCGGCGTGGAGTTCGCCAGCACCTTCGCGCGCCTGGGCTCGAAGGTCACCCTCGTGGAGCTCCTGGACCAGCTGGTGCCGGTGGAGGACACGGACATCGGCGCGGAGCTGGCGAAGATCTTCACGAAGTCCTACAAGATGGACGTCCGCGTGAAGACGAAGATCACGCGCCTCGAGCGGCATCCGGACAAGGTGGTCTGCCACCTCGAGGGGGACAAGCCCGGCGTGGTCGAGGCCAGCCACGTGCTCATCGCCGTGGGCCGCGCGCCGGTCACCGGCGGCGTGGGCCTCGAGGCCACGAAGGCCAAGGTGGACCGCGGCTATGTGGACGTGGACGCCCTGCTGCAGAGCGGCGAGCCCGGCCTCTACGCCATCGGCGACGTGGTGAAGACGCCCATGCTGGCCCACGTGGCCAGCGACGAGGGCATCGTCGCGGCCGAGCACGCGGCGCAGACACTGGGCAAGGACGCCCATCCCCATCCCATCAATTATGACCGCGTGCCCGGGTGCACCTACTGCGATCCCGAGATCGGCAGCGTGGGCCTCACGGAGCGGAAGGCCCGGGAACTGGGCCACGACGTGAAGGTGGGCAGCTTCCCCTTCATGCCCATGGCCAAGGCCAACATCGTCGGCGAGCCCCACGGCTTCATCAAGATCGTGGCGGACGGCAAGTACGGCGAGATCCTCGGCATCCACATCATCGGTCCCAAGGCCACGGAGCTGGTGGCCAGCAGCCTGGCCCTGCTCGCCGGCGAGATGACCGTGGACGAGCTCATCGGCACCATGTACCCCCATCCCACCCTCAACGAAGTCTTCCCCGAAGCCGCCCGCGCCGTCCATGGCCGCGCGCTGAACCTGTGAGGTCCGCGCCATGCTGCCCCTGAGCAAACCCGGCTACGTCACGGAAGGCGCCTTCAAGGGCTGGTGGGTCCAGATCCAGGAATCCGAAGGCGTGGGCTTCATCATCATCAAAGCCCTTGATTCAGGCATGAATGACACCAAGCTCTTCCAGGGCCCCTTCGCGGACATGGCAGGCGTGGAAGGGTACTTCAGGAAGCATGGGCTCGTGGTGACGTGGCAGGACTGACCTGAACCGGAGGAAGGACGGCATGCGCAAGGCGGCGCTCAACCCCCTGGAGGACCTCCTGCGGGAACGGGTGAACGCGGCCCTGGCGGAGCTGCCCTACGCCCGCCGCGTGCTCTTCGGCCTGCCCTGCTTCTACGTGGGTCCCCACCTCTTCGCCTTCATCTGGGAGGGCGAGCGCCTGGGCCTGGCCTTCACCGACGACGAGGACGCCGAAGCCCTGCGCTCCCTGCCCGGCGCGGAACCCTGGTTCCCGAGCCGGCGGCACGGGGCCGTCCCCAAGGCCGTCCTGCTGCCCGCGGACTTGGTCGAGGACGAGGAGGCGCTGGCCCACTGGATCCAGCGGGCCCACGCCCAGGCCATCACCGCGCCGGCACGGCCCTCCAGGCGCTAGGCGGGCATGGGGCTGTTCCCCGCATCGGCCGTCCTGCTTGGCGCGGTCCTGGGCGCCCAGGCGCCGGAGGGCTCGCTCCGGTTTGCCGCGGGGGGCCGGACGGTCACTTTTTCGGTGGTCGGAGGCGGCCACCAGGCCTTCGTCACCCTCGGTCCCGCCGCGGGGCTGGAGGCGCGGGCGAGGCTCTTCCTCCTCGCCCATTCCGGGCCGGAGCGGATGATCGTTCCTGCCTCGGAACTCCTGAAGGAAAAGGCGCCGGCGGCCTGGAAGGTCAGCCATCGCGGGGATCGGGGGCTGGTCCGCACGCCGGAGGCGACCTACTGGCGCTACACCCCTGGCCTGGTCCTGCCGGTGCGCTTCCGCCTCGACGGGCAGGAATGGCGGCTTGAATCCGCGCAGCTGCCGCCGAAGATGTTCGTATCCGCCGGGGATCGCTGAGGGAGGACACCATGCTGGGAAGCCGGAGCGAGGCCCTGCGGGGCTGGTTCAGGGACTACGCGAAGGACCACCGCCACCCCATGACCCACCGGACGCACGCGCTGTGCATCCCGCTCATCGTGATGACGGCCCTGGGCCTCCTGAACCTGATCCCGGGGCACCGGGAGCTCTTCGGCGTCCGTCTGGGCTGGGGCGAAGCCGCCCTCGCCGCGGTGATCGCCTTCTACGCGGTCCATGACGCGAAGCTGGCCTTCCTGGCCGCGCCCCTCGGCGCCGCCCTGGCGGCCACAACCCACTTCCTGCCCTGGTGGGCGCTGCTGGCCATCGCGGTGCCTTCCTGGATCCTCCAGCTGGCGGGCCATGCGCTCTGGGAGAAGAACAAGCCCAGCTTCGCCACGAACCTGGTGCAGCTGCTCATCGGCCCGGCCTTCTTCCTGCGGGGCTGGGTCAACGATCCGCTTCCCCCAGATCCGGCGCCCATGTCTGGATCCACCGCTGGGCGAGGCCCCGGAGGATGAGCCCCGCCAAGCCCGCCAAGGCGAGGGCCAGGCAGACGCAGCCGACGGCGAGCCAGGCCCAAGAGGCCACGTCCGCGGGATGAAGGGTGGCATAGGGCGCGGGGTGGCCCAGGCGGCGCAGCACCGATCCCCCCAGGAGCACACCAAGAACCGCGCAGGCCACGGCGACCAGGGCCACCTGGGCGACGGCCCGGCACCAGCTCAGCCAGGATCCTGCGCCCCGGAAGGCCACGTAGGGCCCGCCCAGCATCCCCACCGGCAGCAGGGCCGCGAAGGCGCAACCCGCATGGGTGATTAGAAAGCTGGAATCCGGCGTCGCCTCCCGGGTCGCCAGGAGGGTCGCGGCAGTCACCACCGCCAGCACCGAGCCCACGCCGACCCGGCGGCCGGCGCGGCGCAGCTCGAAGACGGGGTCGGGGCGGAGGAGGGGCGCTCGGGGCGGCGCGTAGGGGTGCATGACGGGCTCCGCCCTACCAGTGGCGCCAAGCCGCCGCGAGGTTCCGGGCCGGACCCCGCGGCCTCAGCACCGCGCGCAGAAATGCGGCGGGGCGGGCAGGGCCGCGAGCCGCTCGAAGGCCGCCCGCCAGGCGGCCTCAGGTCCGCGGAACGCCGCGATGGCAGGGCTCAGGGACCGCAGGGCGTGCAGCAGAGCCGGGTCCCCCGGCATGGGCAGGAAGGGAACGGGGAGGCCCGTGGCGGTGCGCAGGGCGAGGCGGAGGACCTCCATCACCGGTGTGGCGGTGGGCAGCGACAGGGGGCGTGCCAGGAGCGAGGCGCCTTCCGGGATCTCGACGTCCGTCCAGAGATCCGACTCGAAGCCGCCCTCGACCGCCATCGCGCGCGGTCTCCGGAAGATCTCCCGCCGGCGAGCCTTGTCCCACCCGGGGAGGAAGGCCTCCAACTCGGCCTTCTCCAGCGGAGAGAGGGGCGCCTTTTTCAAGGCAAAGGGCTCGTCCATCCGGATCCGGCCAGGCAGCCGCTTGGGCAGCATGGGCCGGCCGTCGAGCCAGGGGAGGCCGGCGTCCACGGCGCACAGGAGGGCTCCGAGCCGACGCCGGTGGAAGGGAAGGGCCGCCGCGAGGTTCGTCGCCGGCAGCGGCAGGGCGGCCGTCAGGTTCAGGTCCAACCCAGCTTCCTGCGCTTTGTCGATGGCGGCCAGGGGTTCCAGGAGATCCCCCGCATGGCAAGCGGCCACGAGGACCTGGGGCAGGCCATGGGCCCGGACCCGCTCAATGGCCAGCAGTTCCAAACCTTCGGCCGGACCCGAGAGCAGGGTTCCCCCCAGCTCCGCGGCGAGGCGGAGGGCGAGGGGGTTCATGGGGTGCGCTCCATGGGCTCGAGGGTATCCGTGATCCCCTGTGCGATCCGCTACTCTGGAAACCGATGACAGGACTCCCGACCCGCTGCTTCCTCCTCGCCCGCCAAGGGCCCGACGACGACGAAAGGACGGTGGAGGAGCACCTGAAGGAGCTGGCGGAGCTGGCCAGGGCCGCGGGGCTCGAACCCGCGGGCCAGAGGAAGCTGAAGCGCGCCACCACCGAGGCCCGCAGCTTCTACGGCAAGGGCCAGCTGGAGATGGCCTCCCAGGAGGCCAAGACCGCGGACGCCACCCTGCTCATCTGCGACGACGACCTCAGCGGCAGCCAGGCCCGCAACATCGAGAAGGCCACGGGCCTGGGCTGCCTGGAACGCACGGGGCTGATCCTGTCGATCTTCGAGCAGCGCGCGCAGACCCGGGAGGCCCGGGCCCAGGTGGAACTGGCGCGCTACGAGTACGAGCTGCCCCGCCTCAAGGGGGCCTGGACCCACCTGGAGCGCCAGGGCGGCGGGGTGGGCCTCCGCGGCGGTCCCGGCGAGACCCAGATCGAGGTGGACCGCCGCATGACCCGGCAGCGCATCTCCCAGCTGAAGAAGGAGCTGGCGCACCTGGAGCAGGTCCGCGAGACCCAGCGCCAGGGCCGCGTCGAGGGCATGCCCCGCATCGCCCTGGTGGGCTACACCAATGCGGGGAAGACGTCCCTGCTGCGGGCCCTCACGGGCCAGGGCGAACCCAAGGACATGCTCTTCGCCACCCTCGACACCACGACGCGGAAGGCCTGGCTCGGGGCCGACGACGAGACGGGAAAGCCGAAGCAGGCCCTCATCAGCGACACCGTGGGCTTCATCCGCAAGCTGCCCCACCAGCTGGTGGCGGCCTTCCGGTCCACCCTTGGGGAGGTGCGCACCGCGGAAGCCCTCCTGGTGGTGGCGGACGCGGCGAGCCCCGAGCTGGACGCCCACCTGAAGGTCGTCGGATCGACGCTGAGGGAGATCGGCTGCGGCGACCATCCGCGCCTGCTGGTGTTGAACCAGGCGGACCGGCTGACCCGGCCCCGGCGCATCGATCTCAAGAAGAAGCATCCCCACGCGGCCTTCACGAACGCCCTGGAAAAGGAAGGGATCGAGGAGGTCCGCGAGTGGCTGCGGGAGCTCATCCCGGGGCCCGCGAGGCCCCGGGAACCCGAGTGGTGGGAACTGCCGGAGCCCGAGCCGCTGCCGGAGGTCTCAGCCCTCTGAGGGAGCGCCGGAGGCCCGCTCCCGGGGCAGTTTCGCGACGCCCGCCGCGAGGGCCAGGGCGAGGAGCATGCGGAGCGCGAGGAACTGGGCCGACAGGCCGTGGGCCTTGCGGTGGGCCAGGCGGTCGGGATGGTCCGGGGCGAGGGTCTCGATGGGGGCGTTCATCCGGTGGCGGATCTCGCGGATCTTCGGGGTGACGACGAAGGCGCTGGCGAACGTGAGCAGCAGGCCCGCCATGGCGGCGAAGCTCCAGAGGCGCAGCGGTCCGATGGGCAGGGCGTCCCCGATCTCCTGGAGCCAGCGTCCGCCGTAGGCGAGGGCCAGGGCCAGGCCGAAGGCGCCGAAGGCCGCGTAGTCGAGGCGCGGGATCACCACCGCGGCCACCTGCCCGGCCAGGTCGCGGCTGGGCAGCACCTTGAAGAGGGCCGGGGCGGCGAGGGCGGCGAAATCGAGGGCCATGCCGGTCCAGAGGAGCAGCAGGGCGATGGCGAGGGCGTCGAGGGTCCGGAGCTTCACCATTCGACCGTAGCAGAGCGGAGGGAGAACAAGACCGCATGGACGAAGCCCCGAGGGCCGTCAGCCCGGGTCATGGCGCCAGGATCTCATGGCCCGCGGCCTTCAAGATGGCGGTGGCTGCCGCGAAGCGGTCGGCCTTCACCAGGACGAAATCCGTATCGAAGGTGGAAAGGGCGAACACGCTGATGCGGGCCTCTGCCAGGGGCCCGAGGAGGGCGGAGAGGAGGCCCGTCAGGGCGAAGTCCAGGGGGCCCTCGACCGCGAATGCGCGGAAGGGGCCTTCCTGCCGGATCCCGGGAGGCACCGCCGCCGCGGCGCAGACCACGGACAGTTCGGTCTCCGTGCGGGTCACGCTGTGGAAGGCGCCGACGGCCGCCCAGGCCGGAACGAGGTCCGCAGGCTCGAGGCGCGCCACCGCCAGGTCGAAGGGCAGGGCCCTCAGCCTCACCGACGGATTCCCAGCAGCAGTCCGTCCGGGGTCGGGATGCAGACCGTGTCGAAAGCCCCGGCGGCCTCCTGGTGGCAGCGGCGCACGGCGGCGGCGTCCGGCGAAGCGTCCAGCAGGCCGCCGAAGAAGTAGGCGTTGTCCACCAGCAGCAGGCCGCCGGGCCGGAGGTGGGCCGCGGCCCAGCGGCCGTAGACGTCGTAGCGGCCCTTGTCGGCGTCCAGAAACACCGCATCGAAGGGGCCGTGTCCCTCCAGGCCCGGCAGGGCGTCCAGGGCGGGCCCGGCGAGGACGGTGACCCGCGCCTCCAGGCCCGCCGCCTCGAGGTTTTCCCGCGCCACCTCGGCGTGGCGGGGATCCAGCTCCAGGCTCCAGAGGTGGCCGCCGGGTGGCAGCGCCCGGGCCATGCGCAGGGCCGAATAGCCCGCGAGGGTGCCGAACTCCACCACGCGCCGCGCGCCGATCATGCGGAGCAGGAGGGTCAGGAGCTGCCCCTCGCTCATGCCTACCTGGATCGGGGGCAGGCCGTGGACCATCGGCGCCTCGAAGGCCCGGGCCAGCCCCGGGTCGTGGCCCGCGTGGAGTTCATCGACCCAGGCGAGGATGTCCGGCGTGGCGTAGCGGTGGCCGGAGCGGGAAGCAGCGTCGGCCATGGCCGGTCAGTACGCCCACTCGTTGTAGGGGATGCCGTTGGTGCCGACGTCGGTGGAGGCGCTGCGCACTTTGTAGATGCCGGCCTCGCCGTCGGGCTGGTCCGGGTCCGGCGCCTCCAGCTCCGTCAGCCAGGTGTCCCGGGAGCCCGTCATGGGGTCGACGGGCACCTCCCGGATGTAGCCGAGCTCCCGCAGGCGGGCCAGGCTCGCGGGGTACTTGCCCCGGTCCGCCCGGTGCTGCTCCAGGGCGTGGGTGATCTGGAAGAGGTTCTCCTTGAGCACCGACTCCTTGGCCACCTTGGTGTGGTGCCGCACGCCCACCACGCCCACCGAGGCGAGCAGGGCCAGGATGGTCATGACCACGAGCAGCTCCAGGAGCGTGAAGCCCCGGGCGCGCGGATGGGAGAGGCGCTGCGTCATGTTTTCACCTTACCATCCGGGTGGCCGGAAGCCCCAGGAGGTGCCCGCATGGAGGCGGTGGAAGTCCTGATCCAGACCCTGGAATGCGCCTACCGCCGGAAGTCCTGGCACGGGACGAACCTGCGGGGGACCCTCAGCCGGCTGCCCCCGGAGGCCAGGCTCTGGCGGCCCGGTCCGGAGCGTCCCAATCCTTGGGAGCTGATGATCCACGCCGCCTACTGGAAGTACATCGTCCTCAAGGCCCTGGAGCCGGAGGCCGGCCATGCTTTCGGCGAGAGAGGGAGCAACTTCTTCCTTCGGGAGGCGCCCCTCTCCGAGGCGGACTGGAAGGAGGACCTGCGGCGCCTGGACGCCTTCCACCGGGCCCTGGTCGGGGCCACCAGTCGCCTGCGTCCCCGGGAGCTGAGCCTGCCCGCCCCCGGCCGCCGGGAAACGGCCTTCGCCCTGCTGGCCGGGGTGGCCGCGCACGACCTGCACCACGCGGGGCAGATCCAGCTCATCCGGCGGCTGAAGGGGTGAAAGTCAGATCACGCCGCGGCGTTTCTGATCCAATTCGATGGAGTCGTAGAGGGCCTGGAAGTTGCCTTCGCCGAAGCCCATGTTCCCCCGGCGCTGGATGATCTCGAAGAACAGCGGCCCGATCTGGTCCTCGGTGAAGATCTGGAGCAGGTAGCCGCTGGTGTCGCCGTCGATCTGGACGCCGATCTCCTGCACCGTGTCGAGGTTCTCCCGGACGGTGTAGCCGCCGGCGGTGATGCGCCCGGGGAGCAGCTCGTAGTACGTGTCCGGCACCCGCAGGAACTTGAAGCCCTGCCCCTGGAGGGTGCGCAGGGTCTTCTCGATGTCGTTGGTGGACATGGCGATGTGCTGGACGCCGGGGCCCTTGTGGCGCTGGATGTACTCCTGGATCTGGCTGCGCTCGTCCGTGGGCTGGTTGATGGGGATGATGACCCGGTTGTTGGCGCTCTGGACGACTTTGGAATCCAACCCGGTCCCGAGGGCCCCGCGGATGTGGAATTCCCGGGTGACCACGAAGCCGTAGATCCGGCCGTAGAACTCCACCCACCTCTCCATCTCGCCGGGGCCCACGTTGTTGGTGAGGTGGTCCACCCGCACCAGGCCCGGCTCGCACATGGCGGGGGCCGGATCCGGGACGAGGCCTGGCCAGAAGATCTCCTGGGTGCCCCGGCGCTCGACGAGATAGTTCCAGACGTCCCCGAAGCCCTGGATGGCGGCGATCTTCAGGTGGCCGTCGTCGAAGGTGTGGGTCTCGGGGACCATGCGCACCTCGGCGCCCCGGGCCACGGCGGCCTCCAGGGCGGCTTCCAGGTTCTCCACTTCGAAGTTGAGGGAGCAGACCCCTTCACCGTGGGCCTGGAAGTAGCGCCCCGCTGGGTGGCTGCTGTCGGCATCGAAGATGAGGATGTCCATGCGGTTCTGGTGGAGGTGCACCGCCCGGCCCCAAGGGGCCTTGCCGCTGGCCACCCGGGCGAAGCCGACGCGGCGGTAGAGGTTCTCCAGGCGCTCCAGGGAGCCGGTCATCTGGAAATGGTCAATGCGGACGAGGCCCAGGGGATTGGTGGCCACCTGGGTCTCGACGGCGGATAGGGCAAAGCTGGGAGCGGACATCGGTCCTCCGGAACGCGAGGTTTCAGGATCCGATTGCCAGGTCGTGACTGGGGTCACAGCGGACCCTCGGTAGACGCCTAGGGAAAAGGCCGCTCCGGGGGTCTGGAGCGGCCTTTTCCGGGGGGCGACGGCCCTCAGCTGAGGCTGGTGGCGATGACCTTCTCCATGGTGAAGAACTCGAGGACGTCGCCTTCCTTGAGGTCGTTCCAGCCCTCGACGTCGATGCCGCAATCCAGGCCGTTCTTCACCTCGCTGACGTCGTCCTTGAACCGCTTGAGGCTGTGGAGCCCGCCGGTGAAGATCACCTCGTCGCCGCGCTTCACCCGGACCTTGTAGGCGCGCTGGACCTTGCCCTCGGTGACGAAGCAGCCGGCGATGGCGGTGCGGCCGATCTTGAAGATCTGGCGGACCTCCGCCTGGCCCTGGACCGTCTCCTTCTCCGTGGCGTCCAGGAGGCCGACCATGGCGGCCTCGATCTCCTCGGTGACCTTGTAGATGATGTCGTGGAAGCGGATGTCCACGCCCTCCTCCTGGGCCATCTCCTCGGTCTTGCGCTCGGCCTTGGTGTGGAAGGCGATGATGATGGCCTTCGAGGCCTCGGCGAGGAGCACGTCGTTCTCGGTGACCGTGCCCACCGCGGCGTGGATGATGCGGGTGCGCACCTTGTCCGTGCTGAGCTTCTCCAGCTGGCCCACCAGGGACTCTACCGAACCCTGGGTGTCGCCCTTGATGATGA
>JBGASS010000010.1:0-16757 GCA_044229555.1 Holophagaceae bacterium | reverse complement strand
CACCTTCCTCTCGGAAGCCGACATCCAGGCGCTCCACCCCCTCGTCCGCGACCACGCCTTGCCGGCCCTGGAGCTGTGGGTGCTGGAAGACGGCCGTGGCGCGATCCTCGGATGGATGGGCCTGGACGGCTCGAAGCTCGAGGCCCTGTTCCTCGATCCCGCCCACACAGGGAAGGGCCACGGGCGGCGCCTCGTCGAGCACGCGAGGACGTTGAAAGGGCCTCTCACGGTCGACGTGAACGAGCAGAACCCCGGAGCTTTGCGGTTCTACGAGGCCTGCGGCTTCGAGGTCGCGGGACGCTCGGACCTCGACGGCCAGGGCCGGCCCTTTCCGCTGCTGCACCTCGCGGAGCGCACCTGAGGCCCGGGTCCTTCAGATCCCGGTGATCAGCAGGTCCAGGGCCGCCAGGATCACGCCGCGCTGGGCGGCGAGCGCGGCCACCACCGCGCCCAGGTTCCGCTTCGGGACGCCCGCCAGCTCGGGCGTCGCCATCACCACGGCGCGGCCCCCGACCTGGAAGGCGGGCATCAGGGTCTTCAGCGCCGCGCCTTTCAGGGCCGCCGCCGAGTAGAGGGGCACCACCACCCGCGTCGCCAACGGGCCCAGGAGGTCGCTCTGCACGTCGAGGAGGAAGGGAATGGCCGCCTTCGTGGCGGGGTTCGGGTTGCGGTGCACGTCGAACTGGGCCATCAGAAGCTCCGCAGGCCGTCGTTGAAGACCCCCCGTCCCTCGACCTGCGCGTTGTAGGCCTGCAGGGCGGAGGCGTTTTCCGACAGCCAGGCTTCCCGCTGTTTCGCCCGCAGGGCCGCCACCAACGCCGCCTCCAGCACCGCGGAAAGATTCAGGCCCGCATCCCGGGACTTGGACAGCAGGTCGCTGTTCACGCTGAGATTGGCGGCCCGCTTGGGGGCTGCAGCGTCGAAGAGGGTGGTCATGCCCAGTTCCTTTGCGGTGTATGCGCATAAATTATGCGCATACACAGACTCCGTCAAGGGCGGGACGGCCGGGCCTGCTAGCCTGCCTTCCCGGAGCCCCCATGGCCATCAAGCTCAGCAAGGACACCGAAGCCTTCCTTCTCGGCTCCCTCAAGCGCTACGCCGCCGAGGAGCTGGACCTGGAGATGGGCGACCTGAAGGCGAAGCTGCTGCTCGCCTACGTGCTGAAGGAGATCGGCCCGTCGGTCTACAACCAGGCCGTCGCGGACGTCCAGGCCGTCCTCCAGGAGAAGGTCGCCGACCTCGGCGTGGACTGCTTCGAGCCCGAGTTCACGTTCTGGAAAAAAGGCTGAGGGCCCGGCGACACGGCGGCTGGCCGGCTTCAAGATGGAGCCCATGACCGACCTGACCTTCCGCCCCGCCACCGCCGACGACACCGAAGCCCTCGTGGCCCTGGTCAATTCCGCCTACCGGGGGGACGCCAGCCGCGCGGGCTGGACCACGGAGGCGGACCTCATCACCGGCGCGCGCATCGACGGGCCGGAGCTGCGCCGGCTCATGGCCGCGGAGGCCTCGATGATCCTCCTCTGCCTGCAGGGGGAGGACATCATCGGCTCCGTGCACTTGAAGCGCCTGGACCCGAGCAGCGCCTACCTGGGCCTCTTCGTGGTGCAGCCCACCCTCCAGGGCGGCGGCGTCGGCCGGCGCTTCCTCGCCGAGGCCGACGCGACCGCCCAGCGCGCCTGGGGCAGCGCGCGCATGACCATGTCCGTCATCACCGTCCGGCCCGAACTCATCGCCTACTACGAGCGCCGGGGCTACCGCCGCACCGGGGAGCTGCACCCCTTCCCATCCGAAGCCGGAGCTAGCCGGCCCGTGGTGGCGGACCTCCAGCTCGAGACTCTCGCGAAGGATTTAGGAACGCCGGGGACCTGAGGGCCGGGCCCGCGGCTTCACAATTCTTAACGCCCGGGCTCCAGTGCCGCGCCTAGGCTCGATCAAGCACGTCCCCTGATGCCTCCGGCAGGCCCGTCCTTCGCGGGGCGACACCCGGCCCCTCCTCCCGGCATCGTGGGGCCTCCCTGAAACCGGCTTCATGAACCTTCGAACCTTCTGCCTGGCCTGGGCCTTCGCGGCCCTCCTCCCGGCCCAGAACGCGGTGCTGGCCGCCCACCTGGACCGGGGGGAGGTCTCGGCCCCGCCCCCGGCCACCCTCCTGGTCTTCGAGGCGAAGGGCAGCCGGATCCTGAGCGAGGGCTTCGCCGTCCTGCTGAAGTCCGAGGCCCTGCAGGCCTTCGAGGTGCCGAGCCGCCACCTGGCCCTGGGGGCCGGGCCGGACCGGGCCCTGCTGGCCCGCCACCATCTCGCCGCGAAGGCGCAGTGGGTCCTGGTGGACCGGCGGCGGGACGCGGTGGTCGCGGGGGGCGAGGGCGTGCCCGACCCGGATGATTTCGCCCGCAGCCTCCTCCAGGCGGGATTCAAGGACCGGGTCCGGGAGCTGCGGGCCTACCTGAAGGTCCACCCCCAGTCCCTCGAGGCCCGGGAGCTGCTGCTGAGCCTCCTGCGCCCCCGGGCGGAGCGCGCCGCCCAGCGCCTCATGGGCGTGTCGATTCCCTCGGCCCGGGAACGCCTGCGCCAGGCGGACCTCGCGCGCGCCCTGCCCGATGCCGCCGCCCCGGACGCGGACCTCGCCGGCGCCAAGGCCCTCGACCCCTCCGAAGACCTGGCGGCCTGGGGCGCTGGCCAGGAACTCGACACGGTCTTCAAGAACGGCCAGTGGCGGGAGCTGAACGGCGACTGGGTGCGGGAGGCGCGGCCCTGGACGCGGCGAGCCCCACCCTCCGCCTGGTCTACCAACGCTGGCAGCCCTCGGTGGAAGCCGCCCTGCGCTCGGCGCAGGCTCCCGGAGACCCTTCTGGGAGCTCTGGCTCTGGATGAGCCGGGCCCGGGGCGGGGTTCCCCTGCGCCCCCTGCTGGCCTCCCTCCAGCCCTCCCCCCTCACGCCGCCCGGGGACTGGCCGCCGCCGCGGGCGGTGCGGGCCCTCTTCGCGTCGGCGCGGAGCCTCGAAGACTGGCGAGCCCTGAAGGAGCACTAGCAGGGCCGCTGGGAGCGGGAGCCCCACCTCCTCCGGGACGCCCCCGCCGGCGACGCGCCCCTGCGCACCGCCACCGCGACATCCACCACGCCCTGCTGGACGGGGACTGGACCTCCACCCTCGCCCCCCTGCTGGAATGCTGCCTCCGGGGGGGCGAAGCCGCCCACGCGGACGCCCTGTTCCTGGAGGCCCTCGCCGCCTCCCGCTGGAGCGAGCTGGCCCCGAAGGCCTCGGCCCTGGCCCGCCGCTGCGGCCAGCCGGCCCTGGCGGCCCGCTGGTCCGCCCTGCGGCCTCCGGCCACCTCCCGCTGAGGCACCGGACCATGCGACGCCTGCTCCTCCTCCCCTTCCTGCTCGCCGCGCCCCTGCGGGCGCAGAGTGTCGTCGCCGCCGGGGACAACAGCCTCACCCTCGCCCAGCTCCTGCGCTTCCACGGGGAGGGGATGATCCTCTGCGTGCCCGGCGCCAATGGCCGGAGCCTTGGCCAGGACGTGGCGGTGGCCCTGGAGCAGGAGCCCGCGGTGGGCCTGCTCCTGGCCTCCCAGGAGCTGGAGCCTGGCCTGAACGTCGCGAAGGAGCTGGCGCGGCTGCGGGGCTGGGGCTCCGACAAGCCCCACTGGGCCCTCATCGGCGCCGACCGCCGCATCCACGCGGAGGGCACCGAGGCCCCGACCTCGGCGGCCCTCGCCGCGGCCTACCGCGCGAGCGGCCTGCGCACCCGCGCCGACCGGGTCCGGGACTTCCTCCAGGACCATTCCGAGCACCGGGAGGCCCTGGCCCATCTGCTCCTGGAGCTGCGGATCCTCGGCGAGAAGCGGACGGAGCGCGTTTTGGGGCCGACGCCCGAGGAGGATCCACCGCCGCCCTCCGCCAAGGGCGGCGGTGACGGGCCCGCCAAGGGCGTCGGCGACGAGCCGGCCCCCGGGAGGAAGCCGCCCCCCCCGGAGGACGGCGAGCCCGAGCCGCCGCCCCAGGCCCTGCTCGCCGACGACGCCGACGCCCGGATCTGGGACGAGTACGCCGGCCTCTACGAGCGCTTCATCACCGAAGGCCACTGGCTGGACGCGGTGACCGAGGGCTCCAGCCCCGTGCCCCTGGCGGCCCAGCTCAGCGAGGCCGCGGACCGCAGCCCCCGCCTCCGCGGCCTCGCCGCGCGGCTGCTGCCCTTCGTCGAGGAGCGCCTGCGGGGCCGCCTCTCGGACGAGCGCCGCTGGAACGTGTGGCTCTCCCTGCGGGCCGCCGCCGGACAGGGCCGGCCCGGCCAAGTCCTCTCGGGCCTGGAGCCCCTGCCCGGCGTCCGGCGCTGGCCGCCCGGGGCGGCCCTCCTCGCCTACGTCGGGGACGCCCGCCGGAGCGGGGACTGGCGGGAGGCCGAAGCCGTGCTGCAGGCCACCTACGACCAGGACCTGGACTTCCTGCGGACCCTGCGCGCCGCCGCGGAGGGGGACGCCGCCGGTCAGGGCGGGGCCCCGCCGGCCACGAGCGCCTCCTCCGGCCTCGACGGCTGGAGCGGGGTGGTGTCCCTGCTGGTGGAGGCCAAGCTCCGCCTGGGCCGGAGCGCCGACGCGGACCGCCTCGTCGCCGAAGTCTTCGCCCGGGTGCCCAATCCCGCCGCCGCCCGCATGGCCGCGGCCCTGGCCCGCAAGTGCGGCGCCCCGGGGCTCGGGGACAGGTGGGAGCGGCTGGGCCGGTAGGCGCCCATCCGGGCTAGGATGCACCATGACCAAGGGGCGGCTGGAAGCCTTCAGCGACGGGGTGATGGCCATCATCCTCACCATCATGGTGCTGGAGCTGCGGGTCCCTCACGAGGCAGCCTGGGAGGCCCTGCGGCCCCTCGGCCCGAAGCTGCTGAGCTACGTCCTCAGCTTCGTCTACCTCGGCATCTACTGGAACAACCACCACCACCTGCTGCAGGCGGTGCACCGGGTGAACGGCCGCATCCTCTGGGCCAACCTGCACCTGCTCTTCTGGCTCTCGCTGATCCCCTTCACCACCGGATGGATGGGGGAGAACCGCTTCGCTCCGCGGCCGGTGGCCCTCTACGGCGGCGTCCTGCTCCTGGCGGCCATCGCCTACTTCCTCCTGGTGCGCGCCCTCCTGGCCCATCACGGCGCGGATTCGGCCCTCGCCCGGGCGCTGGGCAGCGACGTTAAGGGCCGCGTCTCCATCCTGATCTACGCCGCCGCCATCCCGCTGGCCTTCCTGCATTCCCGTTCCGCCACCGTGCTCTATGCGGCCGTGGCCCTGATGTGGCTCGTGCCGGACCGGCGCCTCGAGCGCCTGGAGGCGTGAGGATGCCGGCCTTCCGAAGCCTCGTGCCCATGCTCCCGGTGGCCGACGTGGAACGTTCCATCGCGTTCTACATGAAGCTGGGCTTCGAGGTGAGGAACACCTTCCAGCCCGGCGGCGCCGCGGCCCCGACGTGGGCCTGGCTGGAATCCGGCGGCGGGGCGCAGCTCATGTTGGCGGGGGCGGATCCGCCCCCGGAGCCCGGGCGCCAAGGGGTCCTTTTCTACCTGTACTGCGACGACGTGGCGGCGGCCCACGCGGAATTGCGGGCCGCAGGGGTCGAAGCGGGGCCCATCACCCATCCGTTCTACTGCCCGAAGGGAGAGTTCCGGATGGTGGATGCGGACGGCCACGTGCTGATGATCGCGCACACCTGAGGGAACCGGGCCCTCAGCCCTTCACCGGCGCCTTCGCCAGCTGCAGCATCACGATGCCCGCCAGCACGGTGATGAGGCCGAGGGCGAGGCGCAGGTCCATGGGCTGGTCCCTGCGCGCCAGGCCGAGCACCGTCCCCGCCAGGGGCGAGCAGGCGAAGGCGAGGGCGAGGGTGACGCCCAGGTTCTCCGTGTGCGAGAGGGCCTGGTAGAAGCTCCACATGCCGAAGGCCCCCGCCACCACGCCGCCGCCCAGGATGAGCATCCACCACGCCGCGCCGTGGCCGTGGAAGGCCACCTGCTTCCAGAGCGGGATCGACAGGCCGCCAAGCACCACCAGCGCCACCGCCGTGCGCACCGCGATGCCCACCAGGGGCGGCAGGTGCATGGCCTTCAGGCCGGCCTTCTCGAAATAGCCGCCGGCGCCCCAGGCGATCCCCGCCAGCACCGCGAACAGCATGGACGCACGCATCCCGGCCTCCTCCGTCCACCCTGGACCACCGGGCCCTTGACCGGGTTCACAAGGGGCCCTGGGCTGGATTCCACTGGTTCCAGGTCGCGCCTACACTGGCGCCACCCCTCCCGGAGGTCCCATGGTCCCCGTCCTGGCGCTCTGGCGCCCCATCCTGCTGTCCGCCCTCTTCATCTTCGTCGCCAGCAACATCATGTGGATGGCCCTGCCCTTCTGGCACGCCAAGGACTACGGGAAGCTGAGGAACGAGGGCGAGGCCTTGAAGGCCCTGGAAGGCGAGGCCCCGGGCCAGTACGTCGCGCCCTGCGTGGACTGGAAGAACGCCACGCCCGAGCAGAAGGAGGCCTGCCAGGGCGGGCCCATGGCCCTCCTCATCCTGCGCGGCCCGGGCGGCTTCTCCTTCCCCGGCGCCCTGGCCATGTACGCCCTGTTCTGCGTGGTGATGGCCACCTTCGTGGCCTACCTGGCGGGCCTCGCCCTGCCCCCGGGCGCCGCCTACATGCAGGTCTTCCGCGTGGCGAGCACCGCGGGCGTGGTGGCCTTCGCCTTCGGCGACATCCCCAACGCCATCTGGTACGGCAAGCCCTGGAGCGCCGTCCTCAAATCGGTGGTGGACGGCGTGGTCTACGGCCTCCTCGTGGGAGGCAGCTTCGGCTGGCTCTGGCCGAAGTGAAGGCTCGGCTTCCGCCAACTTCGGGTAACCGTTCCTTCGGGAGGAAGCCTTCCCTACACTGGATCCGGGATCAGCCATCCCCGAATTCCCACCCTCACCTGGAAACCCTCTGGATCCATCCTCCGTGAATCCGACCCTCGACCCCATCGCAAGGGAAATCCGCGATGCCATCGTGCGGGAACTCGATCCCGAGCGCATCGTGCTCTTCGGCTCCCACGCCCGCGGGGACGCCCGTCCCGATTCCGATTGGGACTTCCTCATCATCGGCGAACTCCAGGCGGGGGAGAGCCGGCGGGCTAGCCTTGGACGGCTGTACCGGGCCCTGGGGCACATGGGGGTCGGCAAGGACCTGCTGTTCTACACGCCGTCCGAAGTGGAGCAGTGGAAGGCAGCCCTCAACCACGTCATCGCCCAAGCCCTCCGCGAGGGCCAAGTGCTCTATGACCGCGCCTCCTGAAGCCCGGAGGTTCCTCCGGATGGCCAGGAAGGACCGGGACGCCTTAGCGGGCATGGTGGGGATGGCGCTCTTCGCGGATGAAATCGCAGGATTCCACGCGCAGCAGGCCGCGGAAAAGGCGTTGAAGGCCTGGGTCGCGGCCCTGGGCCTCCGATTTCCCCGCAGTCACGACCTGGGGTTGCTGCTCAGCCTCCTGGACGAGGCCGGGGGGGACATCGCGCCCTTCGACGAACTCGTCGCCCTCACCCCCTTCGGCGTCCAGTTCCGGTACGAAGCCTTCGATGACTCGGCAGAAGACCCGCTCGACCGCCCGGCCCTCCTGCTTCAAGTCGATGAACTCCTCGACCACGTGTCCACGCTGCTTGGGCCGGAGGCCTGAATCGTGTCCTATCCGCACCTCCTCGCTCCCCTCGACCTCGGCTTCACCACCCTGCCCAACCGGGTGCTCATGGGCTCCATGCACACGGGCCTGGAGGAGGAGAAGCGGGGCTTCGAGAAGATGGCCGCCTTCTACGCCGAGCGGGCCAAGGGCGGCGTGGGGCTCATCGTCACCGGGGGCATCTCCCCCAACCTGCGGGGGCGCCTGTCGCCCTTCGCCGCGGACCTCATCTGGCCCTGGCAGGTGGGGAAGCACCGCCTCGTGACGGGGGCCGTGCACCGGGAGGGCGGGCGCATCGCCCTGCAGATCCTCCACGGCGGGCGCTACAGCTACCACCCCTTCCAGGTCTCGGCCTCGACTGTGAAGTCCCCCATCACGCCCTTCAAGCCGAAGGAGCTCAGCGCCGGCGGCGTGGAGCGGACCATTTCCGCCTACGTCCGCTGCGCGCGGCTCGCGAAGGAAGCGGGCTACGACGGCGTGGAGGTCATGGGCAGCGAAGGCTACCTCATCAACCAGTTCCTCGTCTCCCGCACCAACCGCCGCACCGACGCCTGGGGCGGCAGCTTTGAGAAGCGCATGCGCTTTCCCGTGGAGATCGTGAGGCGCATCCGGGCCGAGGTGGGCCGCGACTTCATCATCATCTACCGCCTCTCCATGCTGGACCTGGTGCCGGACGGCTCCACCTGGGACGAGGTGGTCCAGCTCGCCAAGGCCATCGAGGCCGCGGGCGCGACGATCATCAACACGGGCATCGGCTGGCACGAGGCGCGGGTGCCCACCATCGCGACGGTGGTGCCCCGGGGCGCCTTCACCTGGGTGACGCGGAAGCTGAAGGGGGAGGTGGGCATCCCCCTCGTCACCACCAACCGCATCAACACGCCGGAGGTGGCGGAGGCCATCCTGGCGGGGGGCGACGCCGACATGGTGTCCATGGCCCGGCCCCTCCTCGCCGATCCCGACTTCGTGGCCAAGGCCGCCGGGGACCGCGCCGGGGACATCAACACCTGCATCGCCTGCAACCAGGCCTGCCTGGACTTCGTGTTCAAGCAGAAGCGGGCCACGTGCCTCGTCAACCCGAGAGCCTGCTACGAGACGGAGCTGACCTTCCCGGCCGCCGCGCCGGCCCGGCGCCTCGCCGTGGTGGGAGCCGGCGCCGCGGGCCTGAGCTTCGCCTGCCACGCCGCGGAGCGCGGCCATGCGGTGACCCTCTTCGAGGCCGCCGGGGAGATCGGCGGCCAGCTCAACATCGCCAAGCAGGTGCCTGGGAAGGAGGAGTTCTTCGAGACCCTGCGCTACTTCGCCAACCGCCTCGCGAAGGCCGGCGTGGAGGTGCGGCTGAACACCCGCGCCGACGCGCGGGACCTGGAGGGCTTCGACGCCGTGGTCCTCGCCTCGGGCGTCACGCCGCGGGTCCCGGACATCCCGGGCATCGACCACCCCAAGGTGCTCAGCTACCCCGACGTGCTGCTGCACAAGAAGCCCGTCGGCGCGAAGGTGGCCATCATCGGCGCCGGGGGCATCGGCTTCGACATGGCCGAGTACCTGGTGCAGGACGGGCAGAGCCCCTCCGTCCCCGAGTTCATGAAGGAGTGGGGCGTGGACCAGGCCTACGCCCTGCGGGGCGGCCTGCTGGAGAAGCCCGGCGGCCCGCACCCGAAGCGGGAGGTCGTGATGTGCCAGCGCAAGTCCGACCGCATGGGCGCGGGCCTGGGCAAGACCACGGGCTGGATCCACCGGGCCAGCGTGAAGGCCAACAAGGTGAAGATGCTCAGCGGTGTCGCCTACGAGCGCATCGACGACGCCGGCCTCTGGATCCGCGAAGGCAAGGAGGGGGCCCTGCGCTGCCTGGAAGTGGACACCATCGTGAACTGCTCGGGCCAGCTGAGCGCCCGGGGCCTGGTGAAGCCCCTGAAGGCCGCGGGCGTCGAGGTCCACCTCATCGGCGGCGCCGACGTGGCCGCGGAGCTGGACGCCCAGCGGGCCATCAGGCAGGGGGCCGAACTGGCCGCGCGGATCTGAGCTTGGCCGCCCAGCCCGAGCTCTCCGCCGCCCAGGCCCGGCGCCTCCTCCTGGGGGCCCAGGGGCTGCTGGACGATCCTGGACGCAAGGCCGGCAAGGCCGCCGTGGCGAAGCTCGTGGAGCGCCTGGGCTTCGTCCAGGTGGACACCATCAACGTGGTGGAGCGGGCCCACCATCTCACCCTGCACACGCGCCTGGACGGCTACCGCCAGGAGCACCTCGACGCCCTGGTGGAACGGGATCGCGTCCTCTTCGAGGCCTTCACCCACGACGCCTCCCTCGTGCCCGTGGCCTGGTACGCCCACTGGAAGCCCCGCTTCCGTCGGGATGCCGCGCGGCTGCGGGCCCAGGCCTGGTGGCAGCACCACTTCCGCGGCACGGACGCCGAAGCCGTGCTGCGCCACGTGAGGGCCCGCATCGCCGCCGAGGGTCCCCTGCGCAGCGCGGACTTCGAGCACCCGGAGAAGCGCGGGCCCTGGTGGGGCTGGAAGCCCCAGAAGGCCGCCCTCGACTATCTCTGGCGCGCCGGCGAGCTGGCCATCGCCGGGCGGGTGAACTTCCAGAAGCGCTACGACCTCGCCGAACGCGTGCATCCGGAGCACCATGCCCTGCCGGAGCCGCACCGCGACGCGCATGCCGCCTGGGCCTGCCGCAGCGCCCTGGAACGCCTGGGCGTGGCCACCCCGCGGGAGCTGGCGGACTTCTGGGACAGCCTGGAGATCGCCGACGCGAAGGCCTGGTGCGAAGCCGAAGCCGCCGCCGGCCGCATCGCCCGGGTGGAGGTGGAAGGCCTCAAGGGCGCCGCCTACGCCGTCGCGGACTGGGAGGCGCGGCTGCGCAGATTGCCGGAGGCCCCGGGGCACACGCGCCTGCTCTGCCCCTTCGACCCCGTGCTCCGGGACCGGGCGCGGGCCCTGCGGCTCTTCGGCTTCGACTACCGCTTCGAAGCCTTCGTGCCGGAGCCGAAGCGGACCTTCGGCTACTTCGTCCTGCCGATCCTGGAAGGGGAGCGGCTGGTGGGGCGGCTGGATCCCAAGCTGCACCGGGACCAGGGCCTGCTGGAGATCAAGGGGCTGTGGTGGGAGCCGGGCGTCAGGCCCACGAGGGCCCGGTTGAAGGCCCTGCACGAGGCCGTGGATAGGCTCGCGGCCTTCCTCGGCGCGGAAGCCATCGCCTGGCCGAAGACGGGGCGCTAGCCTCCGCCTTCGACCAGGCGCCGATTCAGCTCACCTGTGGTAGTTCGGATAGACGGGCTTGGGCACCGGCACCGGCGGATGGGCCTTGAGGGCCTCCATCACCACCGCCACGGCCTTCTCCAGCTGGGCGTCCCGGCCCTCCCGCCAGGCCTTGGGATCCAGGTCGACTTCGATGTCCGGGGGCACGCCCTTGTTCTCCACGTCGAACTGGCCCTCGGGCGTGTAGAAGGCGAAGTGGGGCGCCGTCACCGTGCCGCCGTCCATGAGCACGGGGTAGCCGCCGATGCCCACGAGGCCGCCCCAGGTGCGGGTACCCACCAGGGGGCCCAGCTTCTCCCGGCGGAAGAGCCAGGGCAGGTAGTCGCCGCCGCTCCCGGCGTCCTCGTCGATGAGCATGGCCTTGGGGCCCGGCAGGGTGCCGAAGGGCTGGCGGAAGCCCTCCCCGTCCCGCACGGCCCAGTAGCTGTTCACGGGCTTCTTGAAGTAGTCGATGAAGTAGTCCGCCGCGCTGCCGCCGCCGTTGTGCCGCTCGTCGATGACGGCGCCCTGCTTGTCCAGCTGGGGGAACCAGTAGCGGTTGAAGTTCACGTAGCCCGCGTTGGTGGTGTTGGGCAGCCAGACGTAGGCGAGCCGGCCGCCGCTCAGCTTCTCCACGGTGCGCCGGTTGCCTTCGATCCAGTCGAGGTTGCGCAGGGCGGCTTCGGAGGCCACCGGCACCACCTTCACGTCCCGGGCGCCGGCGCCGTTCGGATCGGGGCCCACCCGCAGCACCACCTCCTTGCCGCTGGTGTTCTCGAAGGGGGCGTAGGGGCTCGTGGCGCTGGTGACCTCGCGGCCGTTCACCGCCAGCAGGTACTCGCCGGCCCTCACCTCGGCGCCGGGCTGGGTGAGGGGGGCGCGGGCCGCGGGGTTCCAGTTCTCGCCGCCGTAGACCTTGGCGAAGCGGTAGCGGCCCCGGTCCACGGCGAAGTCCGCGCCCAGCAGCCCGCCGGGCACGGCCTTGGCGCCGGGGGCGTCGCCGCCGCCCACGTAGAGGTGGCCGACGCTCAGCTCGCCGAGCATTTCCTGGAAGAGCACGTTCAGCTCCGAGCGGTGGGCGAGCCCGGCCACGTAGGGGGCGTACTTGGCCTCGGCGGCCTTCAGGTCCAGGCCGTGGTGGTTCGGATCGTAGAAGTAGTCCCGCTCCAGGCGCCAGGCCTCCCGGTACATCTGGGCCCACTCGGCCCTGGGATCCACGCGGACCTCGGCGTCCTCCATCTTCAACCGGCCTTCCGGGGGCTTGGGGGCCTGGCCGGCGGGCACGATGAACCAGGCGGCCTCCCCCTGGCGCACCAGCATCTTCTCCCCGTTGGCGGAGAGGTCGAAGCTGCGCACGTCGTCCATGACCTTCTCCAGCTTGCGCTTGGCCAGGTCGTACTTGTGCAGCGCGGCGCCCGTGGGGGGATCGAGGCGGCCGCCCACCGGCTCGAGGAGGTAGAGCTCCTTCTTCGACACCGCGAGGCCGCTGATGGGCCGCTCGGGAATGGGCACGGCGAGGATGCGCTGGTCGAGGCCTTCGAAGTCGATGACGACAGGGGCCGGGGCCTTTTTCTCGCCCTCCGCCTTCTTCTCACCCTCCGCCTTCTTCTCCCCGTCGGGCTTCTTGTCGCCGTCGGCCTTCTTCTCCGCGTCGGCCTTCTTCCCGCCCTCGCCCTCCTCGTCGCTCTCCGGCGCGAAGGGGGAGGGGTCGCCCTTGCGCAGCACGGCGACCAGCACGCTGCGGGTGGGGCGGTGGGGGTAGGAGGTCATGTCGAAGCCGAAGACCGCCGGGCCCACGTTGGTGCTGGACGTGAAGTAGAGGTGCTTGCCGGTGGGATCGAAGGTGGCGTGGCCCGCGTCCGCGGTGCCGTCGGTGACCTGGTGCACGGCGCCGTCGTCCAGGCCCAGGACGAAGATCGCGCTGTAGGCGTTGGCCAGGGCCTTCTCGTAGGCCACCCAGCGGCTGTCCGGAGCCCAGGAGAAGCGCTGCCGGTCCGCGTAGCGGGTGGTGTCCACCTTCGTCACCTTGCCCTTCTCCACGTCGAGGATCCAGATGCCCACGCCCTTGTCGGAGAAGGCGATCTTCTTGGAATCCGGCGACCAGGCGGGGTGGTAGTAGAAGCCCGGCGGCAGGGCGAAGCTACGCACCTCGCCACGGCCGTCCTGGCTCCGCAGCTGCAGGGCGTACTCCCCGGTGGCGTCGGAGAAGCAGGCGAGGGTCTTCCCGTCCGGGGACCAGACGGGGCTGCGCTCCATGACGCCGGGGGTCTGGGTGAGGTTGCGCACGTTCCCCTTCTCCGCGGGCACCGTGAGGACCTCCCCCCGGGCCTCGAAGGCCGCCCGGGCGCCGGTGGGCGAGAGGGAGCCCTCCGTGAGGCGCAGGGCCACCTTCTCGAAGCGGGGCCGCACGCCGGGCATGTCGCCGCTGACGGTGATGGGCACGGGACGGCTGGCGCCGGTGGCCGGGTCGTAGAGGTGGATGGCGCCGAACTGCTCGAAGACGATGCCCCCGGGGCCCGCGCTGGCGTGCTTGAAGTCGAGGCCGGCGTTGCGCACCTTGGCCTCCACCTTCCCCGTGGCGGGATCGAAGGCGTAGAGGGCGAAGGGCCCCTCCCGGTCGGAGAGGAAGAAGACCTTCCCGTCCACCCACATGGGGCAGACGTCGTTGGAGCCGCTGCGGGGCACCTTGGTGATGCTGGAGTCCTTCAGGTCGGCGATCCAGATGGGGGCCGCCGTGCCGCCCCGGTAGCGCTTCCAGGCCTCGAAGGCGCGGCGCATGGGCACGTAGGCGAGGCGCTGGCCGTCCGGGGACAGCGCGCCTTCGAAGGCCGACGGCAGGGGCAGCGGTTCCGGGAAGGCCCGGTCGAGGCGCAGGGTGTAGAGCTGCGTGGTGCGTCCCGTGGCGCTGGCCCGGGCGCTGGAGAAGAGCACCCCCGAGCCGTCCGGCGTCCAGCCCCGGGCGATGTCCTGCCCGGGATGCCAGGTGAGGCGCCGGGGGGTGCCGCCAGTCGCGGGCACCACGTAGACGTCCACGTTGCCGTCGTAGTCGCCGGTGAAGGCCACCTGGCTGCCGTCCGGGGAGAACCAGGGCGTGGCCTCCACCCCCGCCCCGACGGTGAGGCGCCGGGCCTCGCCGCCGTCCCGGCCCACGATCCAGAGGTCTCCGGCGTGGGTGAAGACGATCTGGGTGCGGCTGAGGGTGGGCGTGCGGAGCAGGGGCCCCGCCGCGGGGGCGACGGCGGCGGCGGCGAGGAGGAGGGTGGCGAGGGCGGCGGGTCGGTTCACGGGGCCTCCGGAGGGGTGCGGGGACCGAGTGTGGCAGGACTTCCCTCGCATCGCGAGGCCTTCCGCCCGCACCCTCCCCGGGGAGGCCCGGCCCCGGCGCGGACCCGCCGTGCTAGCGGGAGCCCCGCTGCCGTTCCCAGTCGCTGCGCACCAGGCCGAAGAGCCGGATGTCGTGGAAGGCGCCCTTGAGGAAGACCCGTTGCCGCTGCAGGCCCTCCACCGCGAAGCCGCACTTGGCCAGCACGAGCCCGCTGGCGGCGTTCTCCGCCATCGCGTGGGCCTGGAGCCGGTTCACGGAGCGGTGGGCGAAGAGGTCGTCCACCGCCGCCCGCAGGGCTTCCGAAGCGAGCCCGAGGCCCCACCAGGCGCGGTTCAGCACGAACCCGACTTCGCAGCAGCGGTGGCCGGACTCCCAGTCCCGGGCCCCGAGGCTGCCGATGACCCGGCCCTCCTCCTTGAGCTCCAGGGCCCAGGGCAGGTCGGCTCCGGGCTCCTGCAGGCGCCCCAGCCAGCGGGCCGTGTCCGCCCGGTCGAGGTGGGTCTCGAAGCGCACGAAGCGCGTGGTCTCCGGATCCGAAGCGTAGGCGAAGACGTCCTCCAGGTCGCCTTCGAGGAAGGGGCGCAGGAGGAGCCGGTTCGTTTCCAGGCCCGGAAGCCCTGCGGGGAAGAGGCTGGACTCGGATGCGCTCATGCCATCTCCGGAGCGTTCAGGCCGCGGGCCTGAGGGCGAGGGCCACTTCCCGCAGCAGGAGGTCCGCCTGGGGATTGCGGACGAGGTGCCGCAGGGCCTCGAAGGCCAGGTCCTCCGCGGGCTTCACGGCGAGGTCCGAAGCCGCGAGGGCCCGCAGCTCCGCCTCCCACCCCGCGAGGGCGGGCCCGGCGCCGGCGCGGATGCGGGCGACCTCCGCCAGCACCCGCAGCAGCAGTTCCAGGGCCTGGCGCAGCTGCTCGCCCTGGCCCAGGGCCGCGTCCTTCTCCGGCAGGAGGGACCCGGCGGCCTCCCGGAAGGCCGCGCCGCGGGCCAGGGCGATCCAGGCGCCCACCTGGGCCACGGCGCGGGCGTAGTCGCCTTCGTCCAGGAAGCGCAGGGTCCCCTCCGAAAGGGCCGTCCAGCGGCCCCGGTCCTTCGCCTCCCAGCCCGCCTGCCCGGCGATGGCCCAGGCCTCCTCCGGCGCCAGGGGCGCGAAGGGGATGCGCTCGGCGCGGCTGCGGATCGTCTGCAGCATGGCCTCGGGCCGGTGGGTGACGAGGAGGAAGCGGGTGAAGGGCGGCGGCTCCTCCAGCACCTTCAGCAGGATGTTGGCGGAGGGCCCGTGGAGGCGGTGGGCGTCCTCGATGATCACGTGGCGGTGGCAGCGGGGCGGCGGCGCGAGGGCGGCCCAGGAGATCACGCCGCCCTCGACGACGTCGTCGCCGCGGATGGCGCCGATGCGGATGAGCCCGGCCTTGCCTTCCGGCGCGATGCGCAGGAGGTTCGGCAGCTCGATGGGCAGGGGGTCGCCCTTGAAGGCCAGGCAGCCGCCGCAGGTTCCGCAGGCGGAGCGGCGGAAGCAGAGCTCTCGCATGGCCAGCTCCAGGGCCACGCGGCGCTTGCCGATGCCGTCGGGCCCGGCGAAGAGCAGGGTGCGCCCCAGCTTCCCGGCGGCGTCGCGGTCGAGGAGGCGCTGGCGCTGCGCCATGTGTCCGAGGAGGGCGGGATCGAACATCAGCCCACCTGGAAGCCGGCGTTGCGCAGGAGGGGCGCCACCCGCTGCCAGACGGCGCGCTCGACATCGGCGGGGGAGCTGCGGGCGGGGATGACGGCCACCCGCTGGGGGTCGGCCTTGGCGATGGCGAGGAAACGGTTGCGCACCCGCTGATGGAATTCCAGCTGGGCCTGGTCGAACCGGGTCTCCTGGAAGGCCCCGCCGTAGCCCAGGTTCCGCACCTCCACCCGCTGCAGGGAGACCTGGGGATCCATGTCCAGCAGCAGGGTCAGGTGGGGCCGCAGGCGCTGCAGCACCAGCTCGTGGAGCCGGTCCAGCACGTGCTCGGGCACGCCGGAGGCGCCCTGGTAGGCGCGGGTGGAATCCTCGAAGCGGTCGCAGAGGACGATCTGGCCGGCGTCCAGGGCCGGCCGGATGACGCCGTGGAGGTGCTGGGCCCGGTCCGCGTAGAAGAGCAGCAGCTCGGCCTCGGCGCACCAGGCCTCGCCGGAGGGATGGGGCTGCAGCAGCAGGCGGCGGATCTCCTGGCCCAGGGGCGTGCCGCCGGGCTCCTTCGTGGCCACCAAGGGCACGGCGAGGTGGCGCAGGCGTTCGGAGAGGCGCAGGAGCTGGGTGGACTTCCCCGAGCCCTCCACGCCTTCCACCGTGATCAGCACGCCATGGGGTTCAACAGCAGTCACGATTTCGACCGTAGCAGAGCGGAGGGAGAAGGGGGCCGCATGGACGCGGCCCATGGCGGGGGCGTAGCCCCGAGGGCCAGCGGCCCGAGCCATGATCTACCTTAGCGGCGGGAAAGGGCCTATGCTCATGGGCAAATCCCGGAGCCCTCGTGTTCGAGCGCGTGCAGTGCCCCTCCTG
>JBGASS010000481.1:0-2006 GCA_044229555.1 Holophagaceae bacterium | reverse complement strand
CCGGACGGCCGGCACCTGCGCCACGGGGCGGCGCCGAGCCTCCCTCTGGACTATTGCCAGGCCGTGGACGGGCTCGAGATCGGCCCTGCGGTGGGCTCCTGCGGCACCGCCGCCTACCGGCGGGAGCCGGTGTTCGTGGCGGACATCGCCACGAGCCCCCTGTGGACGAACGCCTGCGCCTTGGCGCTGCCCCACGGCCTGCGGGCCTGCTGGTCCACCCCTTTCTTCGATCCGCAGGGGAAGGTCCTGGGGACCTTCGCGATGTACTACCGCCAGCCCGGATCGCCCACCCCGGAGCACCAGCAGCTGATCGAGTTCGGGACCCAGATCGCCGCCATCGCCGTCCACCGCAAGCGCGTCGGCGAGGAGCTCCGCCGCTCGGAGGCCAAGTTCCGCACGCTGTTCGATTCCGCCACGGACGGCGTCGTGCTGCTGGACGAGGCGGGGATGTTCGACTGCAACCCTGCGGCGATCGACCTCTTCGGGTGCGGCTCCCGGGAGGGCCTGCTCCACCGGCATCCCGGCGACCTGTCCCCGCCGCTCCAGCCCTGCGGCACGGAGTCCCGGACCCTGGCCGACCGGCGCATCGCGGCGGCCCTGGCGACGGGCTATCAGCGCTTCGAATGGGTCCACCGCCGGGCCGACACCGGCGCGACCTTTCCCGCGGAAGTGCTGCTCACGGCCCTCGAACTGGACGGACGGAGGGTCCTGCAGGCCGTCGTCCGGGACTTCTCCGCGCGCCAGAGGATCGAGGAAGAGGCGCGGACCCTGGCCCAGCGCATCACCCTCGCCACCGACGCCGCCGCCATCGGGGTCTGGGACTGGGACCTCCGCACAAACACCTGGCAGTGTTCCCCGAACTACTACCGGATCATGGGCCAGGAGCCCGAGGAGGGGGTGGCGGACCGGGAACGGTGGCTGGGCAGTTTCCATCCGGAGGACCGGCGGGCCGTGGTGGAACGGGCCGAGCGGGTGCTTTCGGGATCGGTGGACACCTACGAGTACGAAGCCCGGATCCGCCAGTCGGACGGCTCCTACCGGTGGGCTCACGTCGTGGGCCGGAAGGCCGGGGAGGACGCCGAGGGCCGGGTGACCCGCATGCTCGGCGTGCGGATGGACGTCACCGACCGCAAGCAGGCGGAGCAGGCCATCCGGGAGAACGAGGATCGCTACCGGGACCTGGTGGAGAACAGCCAGGAGCTGATCTCGACCTACGACATGGAAGGAAACTTCCTCAGCGTGAACCGCAGAACGGCCGAACTCACCGGGTATTCCCGGGAAGCCCTGCTATCGATGAACCTCGCGGATATTCTCGATCCGGGGACCCGACACCTGTTTCCGGAGTACCTGCGGACCATGCGGGCGGAAGGCAGGGCCAAGGGGATCATGAAGATCCGGACCGTCCAGGGCGAAAGCCGCTATTGGGAATACGACACGACCCTGCGCACCGACGGGGTGGCCCGGCCCATCATCCGCGGCATGGGCCTGGATATCACCGAGAGGTTCCACGCGGACCGGGCGCTCCGCGCCAGCGAAACCCAACTCCTGGCCATCCTGGAATCCACCGACGACGGGATTTTGGCGGTGGACCGCAAGGGCCGGATCCTCAAGACCAACCAGCGTTTCGCGGCGCTGTGGAAGATCCCGCCGGACCTCCTTGCGGCGGGCGATGAGCAGGCGCTCCTGGGCCATGCCCTGGACCAGCTCCAGGATCCGGAAGCGTTCCTGGCGAAAGTCGCTTCCCTTTCCAAGAGCGACGCTTCGGATCTCGACCTGCTCCATTTCAAGGATGGCCGGTGCTTCGAACGCTTCTCCGCGCCCATGCTGGATGGCCAGACGCTCAAGGGGCGGATCTGGTCCTTCCGCGACATCAGCGACCGCACCCGCGCCGAGGCCGAAACGCTTAGGCTCTCCCAGCGCCTCGCCCTGGCCACCGAAGCCGCCGCCATCGGCATCTGGGACTGGGACCTGAGGAGCGACCACTCCTACGGCACACCCACCTATTT
>JBGASS010000480.1:0-2009 GCA_044229555.1 Holophagaceae bacterium | reverse complement strand
CAGAAGGGCTGGAAGGTCGTGGACGCGAAGGAGGCCTTCCGGGATCCGCTCTTCGAGCGCCAGTCTCCGGCGCTCCCGGCGGGGGAAAGCCTGCTGTGGTCCCTGGCGAAGGCGAAGGGCCTGCCGGGTCTGCGCTATCCGGCGGAGGACGACGTCTACGAAAAGCCCCTGCTGGACGCTCAGGGATTCTGATCCCGCAGGGCCTCCACCAGGCCCGGATGCACGCCGGGGTTCGCCGCCACCACACTGCCGCTTTCGAACCAGCCCTCTCCGTCCTCCCAGTCGCTGATGCGGCCCCCGGCCTCCATCACCAGCAGGGCGCCGGCGGCGAGGTCCCACTTCTTCAGCCCCAGCTCGAAGTAGCCGTCGAAGATCCCCGCCGCGACGTGGGCCAGGTCCAGGGCGGCGGAGCCCGCCCGGCGCAGGCCCCGGGCCCGCTTGAAGACCCGCTCGAAGGCCCGGAGGAAGGCCGGGAAGCGGTCCCCGAGCTGGTAGGCGAAGCCCACCGCCAGGAAGGCCGAATCCAGGCCGGAATGGCCGGAGACGCGCATGGGCCGGCCGTTCCAGGTGGCGCCCAGGCCCCTCACCGCGACGAACTCGTCCCCCCGCAGGGGATCCAGCACGCAGCCCACCACGGCGCCTTCCCCGTCCCACAGGGCCACGGACACGCACCAGTGGGGAAAACCCTGGACGAAATTGAGAGTCCCGTCGAGCGGATCCACGATCCACAGCCGTTCCGTGTCTCCCGACGCTCCGCCCTCCTCCCCGAGGAAGCCGTACTGGGGGAAGCGGAAGTCGAGAATGTCCCTGATGACTGCCTCGGCCTCCCGGTCCGCGAGGCTCACCAGATCGTTCTTGGTCTTTTCGTGGACCGAGCCGGGATCCAGGTGGCGGAAATGCTTCAGGAGCACCGCGCCGGCGGCCCGGGCGGCGTCAAGGCAGGCGTCCTTCTGGGCGTCGAACATGGCTTCAGGAGACCATGGATCGGCCTTCAGCGCTTCGGCGCGCCCTTCTTCGCCGGCGCGGGTTTCGCCGCCTTGCCGGGAGCGGCCTTGGAGGCCGCCCGGGGCCGCCCTTCCCGGGGCTTCTGCAGGGCCGCCTGGACCTGGGCGATGTAGGCCTGGGCGGAGACCCGGCGGAAGGCTTCGCCGATCACGTCCAAGGGGATGTCCTCGAGCTTCTTGAAGCGGATGCAGCTCTTGCCCATGTCCAGCTTCTTGCCGGATTTCGTCCAGGCGTCCACGAACCAGGCCCGCTCCCCCTCGTCTCCGTAGACGCACATCAAATAGAGGGCCATGTACTGCTTCTGGGAAGCGAGGCCCGCATAGCAGAGCGGCTGACGGGGATCGCAGTGGTAGCCCGGCGGGTAGATCGAGTGGGGCACGTAGTAGCCGATCATCCCGTACTGCATGCCCTCCTCGAAGCCCGCGTCGAGGTTCGCGAGGATGACCTTCCGCACCGCCGCGAGGGCGGCGCGGCGATCCGCGGGCAGGCTTTCCAGGTACGCGTCGACGGTGGCGGCGGGACTCTGCATGGGCGGCTCCGGAGGCTGGGGAGCATCTTCACGCCGGAGCGGGCCCGGGCCAAGGATCCAATTCAGGGCCGCTCAGGCCCCGCTCTCCCATTCGCAGCCGAGCTGCCGGGCGATGCCCTCGCCCCCCCAGGCCATGACGACATCGTGGTTCCGCTGGAAGGCCTTCTTCAGCAGCGGGGCCAGCCAGTTCATCCAGCGGCGGGTGGTGCGCACGTTCCACTCGTAGCGCACGGTGGTCCAGGCCCCGTCCTGGCGCAGGGTCCAGCGCCCGGTGCCCTCCAGCTCGCCGGAGGCCTCGCCTTCCAGAAGCTTCGGCTTCTCGACGCGGGTGGCCCGCATGTCGAAGCGCAGGCGGTAGGGCAGGGAACTCTTCCAGGTGAAGCGCCGCACGGCGCCGATGCCGGCCTCGTCCCCTTTCGAGACCAGTTCCACCTTCTCCACCCCCCGCCACCAGGATGGCCACGCATCCGCATCG
>JBGASS010000479.1:0-2024 GCA_044229555.1 Holophagaceae bacterium | reverse complement strand
GGGCGGCGCGCTGCAGCAGGTAGCGGTTCTGGATGGCCACCCAGCGGGCCAGTTCGGCCTCCCGCACCTCCCCCTGGGGCGTGGCGGGCAGGCCGTCCTGCTCGATGAAGGCCCGGGCCTCGGCGCCGCTCACCCCCAGCAGGGCGGGGAGCGCGTCGAATTCGTGGACCCGGCCGCCCGGGTCCGGCAGGAGCAGTCGGTGGTCGAAGGTCTCCTTGAGCACGGCGCGGGCGAAGCCCGGATCCAGCTCCAGGGCCGCGTCCAGGTGGGGGAAGGGGTCCCCGCCGAGGAGGCTCGCCGCCTGGCCGGCGCCCAGGTGGGCCTGGGCCTGGAGGGGATCGAGCTTGAGGGCCGCCTTGAAGGCTTCCAGGGCCTCCTTCGGGCGCTCGAGGTGGAGCAGGGCCTCGCCCCGCCGGATGTGCGCCTCGCTGTTCCGGGGCTCCTCCTTGGCCCAGCGGGTGCCGGTCTCGAGGCTTTCCGCCACCATGCCCTGGTCGCGCAAGAGCCGGGTGAGCCAGGCCAGGGCCCCCGCATGGCGCGGGCTCAGGAGCAGGAGCCGCTCCAGGAACTCCAGCGCGCGCCGGGGCTCGCCCTCCTGGTCCAGGCGCTGCGCCCAATCCATGAGGATGTCCACCTGCCGCTGGACCGGATGGTTCAGGGTGCAGCGGCGCTCGTCCACCGGGTGCAGGACCTGGGTCTGGACCCAGGTGTAGCGGCCGGGTCGGCGGCCCTCCGCCGTGGCCAGCTCGTCCTCGACGGCGCGGATGATCACCTTCAGCCCCCGGTCCCAGAGGGGCGGCAGCGGCATCTGGACGTGGGTCTGCAGCTCCTTCTTCAGGGGCGCCAGCGGGTCGCCGGCGCGGCCCAGGTGCAGCTTGATGCGGATGAGGGCTGGGCCCGCGGGTTCCGCGCCGCTGTAGCCCACCCGCAGGGCCAGTTCCCCCGTATCGGGGTCGAAGCCGTCCAGGAGCAGGAACCGCAGGGATGCTCGAGCCATCCCCGAAGGGTATCAATTGACCCCGCCGGGACGGACGGGGAATCATGGCCCATCCACCTCCAGGAGTTTCATGCCTCGCCTCGCCGCCTCCGTGTCCGCCCTCGCCCTCCTCGCCCTTCCCGCGCCCGCGGGGGAGGTGGGGCTCTTCTACGACAAGCTCCAGGGCAAGGCCCAGGTGGACGCCGCCGGCAACCGCTACGACGCCGTCAGCCCCTCGGGCTTCGGGATCCGCGCCGCCTACACCCTCATCAACCTCAAGGTGGCCGAGATCGGCATCACCGCCTCCTACCGTCCCGAGTCCGAAGCGGACCTCGTCCTCAAGAGCCCCCTCAACGCGACCAGCCGGGGCCGCATGGGGGTCGCCTACGGGGCCATCGGCGCGCAGGTGGACTGGAAGTTCCTCGTGAGCATCCACGCCGGCCTGGAGATGCGCCACGAGCGGCTGGCCTGGAGCGGGCTGGCCTCCGGCAACGGATCCAGCACCGTGGACCGCCCCTGGGCCCGGGTGGGCCTCGGGTTCAGCCTCCCCGTGCCGGTGCTGTCCCCCATCGTCCGCCTGGAATTCGCGGCGCCCCTGCGCAAGCAGGACGGCAAGCTATTCTCGTCCGGCGACACGCGGGAAGCCCTGGCGCCCCAGGCCCAGGGGGCCATCTACGTCGGCGTGCGCTTCTAGGCGCACTGTTTTCCTGTCAGCACTGCGGCTATCATTCCGGGATTCCAGAGGAAGCATGCAGCTCCGCATCATGGGTTGTTCCGGCGGCGAGGCCGACGGCGAGCGGCTGACCGGCCTGCTCGTCAACGGCACCGTGGCCATCGACGCGGGCTCCATCACCCAGGCGCTGACGGTGGACGAGCAGATCCGCATCCGCCACATCTTCATCAGCCACTCCCACCTGGACCACATCTGCACGCTGCCCTTCTTCACCAAGAACCTCTTCGGCCACATCGAGGACCCGGTGGAGATCCACGCCCTGCCGGAGACCCTCGACGTCCTGCGCCGCCACCTCTTCAACGACGAGCTGTGGCC
>JBGASS010000478.1:0-2033 GCA_044229555.1 Holophagaceae bacterium | reverse complement strand
CCTGCTTTCCGGGGACGACCACCTCCGCGACCTGCCGGCTTCGGACCACGGTCCGCCACCGGAGGACGTCCAGGCCCTGCGCGGCTTCATCGAAGGTCTCGACGGCCTCAACAAGGCCCTCGTCCTCCTCTACCTGGACGACCACAGCCACGCCGAGATCGCCGAAATCCTCGGCATCACCGCCACGAACGTGGCCACGAAAATCTCCCGCATCAAGGAACGCCTCCGCCAGGGCTTCGCCCCCGCCCCAACTGCCTGAAAGCACCCCATGGAACTCGACGACCTCAAAGCCACCTTCCAGACCCTCAACGCCAACCTCGAGCGGCAGAACGCCCTCAACCTCGCCCTCCTGCGGGAGAGCCGGAAGGAGAAGGTCCGCCACGGCCTGCGCCCCCTGGTGTGGGGCCAGGCGATCCAAATGGCCCTCGGCCTGCTGCTCGCCCTGCTCTCCGCCGGCTTCTGGACGGCCCACCGCCAGGTCCCGCACCTGCTCCTGGCCGGCCTCGCCATGCACGCCTACGGCCTGGTCATGATCCTCTTCGGGGCCCGCATGCAGGTGCTGATCCACGCCGTCGACTTCGGCGCCCCGGTGCTGGAGATCCAGAAGCGGCTGGCCCGGCTCCGGCGCTTCTACGTGGTGGGCGGCATGTGGATCGGACTGCCCTGGTTCCTGCTCTGGCTCCCCTTCATGACCATGGTCTTCATGGGCCTCTTCGGCGCGGACATGTGGGTGAACGCGCCGGGCGTGTACGCCCTCGGCGCCGCCATCGGCGTGGGGGGACTGGGCTTGACCTTCGCCTTCCACCGCTGGGCCTTGGGCCGGCCCGGGCTTTCGAAGAAGCTGGAGGCCTCCGCCGCGGGCACCAGCCTGAACCGGGCCCAGGCCCTGCTGGACGAGCTAGCCGGTTTCGAGGCCGAGTGAGGCGCTGACCCGCGCTCCTGGCCCTTCCCCAAGCCTTTCCCATCCGGTTCGCACCGCGCGAACCCTTCCCCGAGGTCTGCATGCTCCATTCCCTTCGCGCCCTTCCGTTCCTGCTGGTCATCGCCCCGGCCCTCCTGGCCCAGGCCCCCCAGCCGCCCACCGTGGAGTCCATCCTCGCCCGCCATTTCGAGGCCCGGGGCGGCCTGGCGAAGATCCGGGCGATCCGGACCCTGGCCTACACCGGGCGCATCGAGCTCGGGCCCATGACGCTGGCCCTGCGCCTGGAATTCCGCCGGGGCGCCTTCCGCAGCGACACCAGCCTCGAGGGCCAGACGAAAACCGAGGCCTGGGACGGGCGCGCCGGCTGGATCGTCGACCCCTTCAGCGGCATCACCTCCCCCCAGCCCATGAGCCCCGCCCAGCTGCGCCAGGCGGAGCTGCAGGCGGACTTCGACGGTCCCCTGGTGGATTGGAAGGCCCGGGGCCACCAGGTCTTCCTCGCCGGCACGGAGGCCGTGAACGGTTCCCCGGCCTTCGTCCTGAAGGTGCGCCTGAAGAACGGCGGCGAGATGAGCTCCTTCATCGACGCGACGACCTTCATGGAAGTCAAGGCCGTCAACCAGGCCGTCGCCGGCGGCCAGACCCTGCAGGTCGAGACCCTGCTGGCGGACTACCGGCCGGTGAACGGCGTGCTGCTGCCCTTCCAGCTGGACATCCGGCCCCAGGGCCAGGCCCAGGGCATGCGCATCGCGCTGGAGCGGGCGGAAGCCAACCTGCCCATCGACGAGGCGCGCTTCCGCCAGCCCGCCCCCGCCGGAGCCCGGCGGTAGGACCGGGCCGCCTACTGCTTCACCAGGTTCCCCGTGCCCGTCTCCGGCCCGCCGCAGGAAGTGGTCCCGCTGTAGAGGAAGCTCATGGCGGTGGTGCCGGTGACCTGGCCGGTGCCATTGAAGGCGCCGGTGCAGCCGGCCTGGGTGGGCGTGATGGTGAAGGCGAGGGTGGCGCCGCTCACGACCCCGGTGACGCTGCCGGTCTGGCCCGCGTTGGTAGATTAGTTGCCGCTCACGGAGGCGCCGGTCTTGTTGAGACCCAGGGTGGCGGTGCTGCTGCC
>JBGASS010000477.1:0-2035 GCA_044229555.1 Holophagaceae bacterium | reverse complement strand
GTCGCGTACCAGGACATTAGACATGGGGCCTCCTCGATCAAGGCTATCAAGCGATATCATATCGTCAAGACAGCCATGGTCCCTTCATCTGAGCTCGGTTTCCCAAACTCGGATGCATGGCCAGGCGGGGTGGCCAGCTGATCAATTCACCGATGGACTTCCATGTAAAAGCCCGTGAATGAAATATCCTTCGCCTGTGGCTGGCTGAAGGCACCCCGCAGGGGGTCGGCGATGCGGAGCTCCCCAGCGGGATCCGCGATCACCGCTATGAAATGTCCGACGCCATGGACCCGGGTTCCCGCGATCGAATCTGGGAGGACATTCCCGGAGCGCGTGATGAAGCGGACTTGGTATCCCTTGCGGCGGAGGTACTGAGCTAGATACCAAACCTCGGTTCCCGACTGCGTGGAGCGGGCGGCTTCGGCGATCTCCCTCTCTGTGACGCGGTCCTTGAATCGAGCCGCCAAAAGGGTTGCCAGGCTCGCATGGCCGCAGGTCGCGGGGGAAGTCTGGAGGCACACTCCCCCGGACCACCGGTCCTGGAGGTTCGGCAGGTCCGGGGCTCCCAAGGAGATCTTCACGAAGGGCAGTGCCACCACACCGAGGCCCGCCATCGTTGGATAGACCTTCCAGCGCATGGAGTGGCCAAGGGGCCAAGCTGCGCCCATCAGCACTCCCAACAGGGAGGGCGCGAAGTTGGAGAGTTCGTGGGAGCGGAATGCGTAGAACGCAGCCCAATCATCGAAGAGGTGGAGGTAGTAGAGCGCGTAGGCCATGGCTGGCAGGCCGGCGGCGGCGGTGGTCCCCAGCATCCAGTGCCTGGAGGCGGGGGACATCCGGGAGGACACAGCCTTCGCCAGGACGAACAGCCCAGCGAAGGCGGCGAGGTTGAGGAACAGGAGGGTCATCGGCAGGCCTCGATGATCCCTGTGTCCTGGATCTGAAAATGGTTCAAGGACGTCGGGCGCTTGGTCTTCACCAACTCCGAGATAGCCACACTATTTCAGCGAGCGCAGCTTTTTCACGAAGCCTGGGAGCTCACCCTTGTCCTTCATCGCGAGGGCCTCGTCCAGCTTCTTGCTGCGAGCCTTGGGATCTTTCGCCAGGAGATTCGAATAGGCGCGGAGGACGCCTTCGAGCCCGGCCAGATCCGTCGCCTCGGGATCCTTGGCCATCGCGGGATTCTGGATCTGGAATGCCACTGCGCTCTTCATGAATTGATAGAGGAACAAGGGCTTCAGGTCCTCTTTCATCGAGTCGCTGCACCAGAGAGCGACCTTTCCCACTTCCAAGGAAATGTCGGGGACCTCCGTCAGCCACTTGATGAACCAATCACGATCTTCCTGAGCCCATACCCGAATCGGGTCCTTCTCCGATTCGGCGGCCATCTTCACGACTCGGGCGCGCTCCTCAGTCGTCGACGGTCCGCGCCCCTGCGCCATGGCGGTAGCCGCGGAGGAGAAGGTGAGCAGGGCACAAAGCCCGAACAGACGAACCGTGGGTAATGAGGTTCTCATGGCGAGCTCCAGGCCGGACAAGCGTGATCGTGGGTCCGGTCCTCAATGCGTCCCGGTGATGTAGTGCTCCAGCTGGGAGATGGTGAAGGTCTGCTCGGAGATCACGGCCTTCACGACGTCGCCCACGGAGATGATGCCGAGCACCTCGTCGCCGTCGATGACGGGGAGGTGGCGGATGCGCTTGTCGGTCATGAGGGCCATGCAGTCCTCGACGGTCTGGGTGGGGGTCACGCACACGACCTTGGCGGACATGATGTCCTTCACCAGGGTGTCCTTGGAGGTGCGGCCCTCCAGCACGACCTTGCGGGCGTAGTCCCGCTCGCTGAAGATCCCCGCCAGCCGCTCGCCCTCCATCACCAGCAGGGCGCCGACGTTCTTGGCGGCCATCATCTCCAGGGCCTGGAACACCGTGGCGTTGGGCGCCACCGACCAGAAGCCGTTGCCCTTTTCCGCCAGAAGGTGGGTGATGGGTTTCATGGGGCACCTCGGAGGTGGGATGGGGAATGGAGAAAGTCTAG
>JBGASS010000476.1:0-2055 GCA_044229555.1 Holophagaceae bacterium | reverse complement strand
CCCCCAGCCCGTCGCCGCGTCCGCGCCCTTGGCCTGCAGGTAGGGTTCGAAGATGAAAAGGGCCGCTTCATCGTCCACGCCGCGCCCCGTGTCCCACACGTCCAGGGACCACTTCCCGTCGGGGGTGACGCGGGTGCGGATCCCCACGGTGCCCGGGGCCGGCGTGAACTTCAGGGCATTCTCCACGAGGTTGAAGAGCACCTGCTGCATGGCGGTGGTGTCGGCGAGCACCTTCACCTTCCTGGAGGCTGGATCCAGGTCCACTTCGCAATGGAGGCCCTTGGCGGCGGCCTTCAGGGCCAGCACGTCCGTGACGCCCTCGAAGAAGGTCGCCGGCGCGCAGGGCACCTGGTTGATGGTCTCGAAGATGGAGGTGGCCCTCGACTGGTTCAGGAGGGAGCGGACGATGCTCTCCAGGCGCGAGGCCTCCTGGTCCAGGGACTGCAGCACGCCCTGGACGCCCAGGCGCCCGGCGGATTCGTCCCGCAGCCGGTCCACCAGCAGCATGATGCTGGTGAGGGGCGAGCGCAGGTCGTGGGCCACCGCGTCCACCAGCTGCATGCGGTCCTCGAGGCTCCGCTTGAGCTGCAGGTGGGCCCGCTCGAGGGAGCCGTTCCGCTCCGCCAGTTCTTCGGTGCGCTCGGCGACCTTCTCCTCCAGGCGATGGGCCTCCACCGCCAGGCGGCGCAGGCGCCAGGCCACGGCGCCGCCCACGAGGCCCAGGAGGCCGAGGCCCATGAGGGCGCGCACCGGCCAGCGCTCGTGCCAGGCGGGCCGCACCTCCAGGCGCACCGGAGTCGCCTCGGCCCACCGGATGCCGTCGTTGGTGACCCGGAGCTGGAAGGTGTAGGTGCCCCGGCCGAGGTTGAGGTACTGGAGCACGTTGCCGGAGACGGTCCGCCAGTCGTGGTCCACGCCTTCCAGCCGGGCCTGGAACCGGGGTGTGCCGGACACCAGCGGGGAGGCCACGTCGAATTCCAGGTCCAGGCTGCGGGGCCGCGGCGGGATCTCGAGAGCGGCGGGGAAGGGGACCGCGCCGCCGTCCCAGCGCACGTCGGTGACCAGCGGCTGAAGGGTGTCCTTGAAGGTGAAGCCCCGGGCCTGGTCCAGGACGTTCACCCCGCCGATCATGCCGATCCAGAGCCGCCCCCGGGAATCGGTGAGCGCGCCCCCCTGATTCGTCTCGTCGGAGATCAGGCCGAGGTTGCGGGAGAGGTGGAAGCTGGAGCCGTTCTCGAGGAGGGTGACGCCCTTGCCATGGCCGATGGCCATGCGGCCGGGCTGGACCTCATGGATGAAGTAGATGTTGTCGTCGGGCAGGCCCAGGCCCACGCCATAGCGGTTCCAGCCCCGGCCCTTCTGCTGGAAGAGGCCGTCCCCGGAGCCGAGCCAGATCGCGCCGGCGGAGTCCTGGACCATGCTGTTGACGGTGAGTTCGGCGAAGGGCGCGTCCTGGAAGCGTCGTTCGAAGCGGCCCTCGTTGAAGCGCCAGAGCCCTTGCCGGGTCCCCACCAGGAGGCCGTCGGGGCGCGGGATGGCGCCGGAGACCAGATCCTGCCCGACCTCCTTGGGCGGCCGGTGGCGGGCGATGAAGCGCCCGTCCAGGCCCAGCTCGTAGAGGCCCCGGTCGCAGGCGGCCCACAGCCGCTCCTTCCAGATCACCAGCACCGTGGGCGTCACCAGATCCATTTCCTTCGGCCCCGGCAGCAGCCTCCCGTCCCGGGTGAGGCGGTTCACGCCGCGGCTCGTGCCGATCCAGGCGCCTCCCTGGCCGTCCGGCACGCCCACCCACCCCTCCTCGCTGGCCAGGCCGTCCCCGTGGCCCCAGCGGCGGTAGACGCCCCTGTCGGCTTCCCAGGCGTAGAGGCCGTTGCTGGACACCAGGAGGAAGCGGTCCGGGCCGGTCTCCACGATGGACATGACCGCGCCCAGGTCCGTGCCCCCGGCGCCGACGATGCTGCGCAGCCCCGGCAGGGCCTGTGCCGCCAGGCCGCCGCCGTCGGAGCCGACCCACAGCACGCCGTGGCGGTCGAGGCAGGCGCTGAGGATGCTCTC
>JBGASS010000009.1:0-17808 GCA_044229555.1 Holophagaceae bacterium | reverse complement strand
TCCACCAGCACGTCGATATTGTTAATGGTCTGGCTCTGGAAGCCGTCTGCGTTCACCTGGACCTTGAAGGAGCCGGGGGCGAGGCGCAGGAAGCGAGCCTTACCCTGGGCATCCGTGATGGCGGTGCGGTTGCCGCCGATCTGGGTGGGGGAGGACAGGGTGACGGTCACGCCAGCGAGGGCCTTCCCGGCTGCGCTTGCGACGGTGACGGTCATGTTGCCGTCACCAGCCGCGTGGACCACGAACCCGGCGGCGATGAGGATCGCCGCGGTCCGGCCTAGGCGGTGGGGGAGAAATTGCATGATTACTCCTTCAGTGAAGCGGGGAGCCCGCATGGGTGAGGGGGTTGTGGCAGAGATCCGGTCTCTTCAGACCATCAGGGATTGAACCTCATTGCAATGCGAATTCCGGACGTTTGCTTCATTCGGGAACCTTTTTATCCATTCCCGACAAGGGCTGCAACCACGAATATCTAACGCCATTGTTACCCAACGGTTCCAAGGAGCCATTCTTTTTTTGGCCGGGGCTGGCCGCCGATCCGGATCCAATCCGCGGAAAAGGCGGGAGTTGGCCGCTCCCGGCGGGCGTGGAGAGTGGCCAGGACCTGCCCCGCCGCCACCGCGTCCCCCTCCGCCACGTGCAGCCGGAGACCCACGCCGAGGTCGAGCACATCGTCCCGGGTCTTGCGCCCGGCCCCGAGCTCAGCGGCGAAAATGCCGAGGGCCCGGCTGTCGATGGCTTCGACCCAGCCCGCGGTACGGGCCCGCACCTCCCCGGAGGCGGGAGCCTGGGGCAGGCGGTCGAAGTCCTCCAGGGCCAACGCATCCCCGCCGTTCAGAACCACGAAGTCCTTGAAGACCTGGAGGGCCCGGCCGCTGGATACGGACTCCCGGACCCGTGTCTCCGCGGCCTCGAGATCCGCCGCCGCCCTCCCCAGGACCAGCATCTCCGCCGCCAGGCGGAAACTGAGCTGGGCCAGGTCGCCCTCCCCGTGCAGCCCTTTTAGGATCTCCACGGATTCCATCACTTCCAGGGAATTGCCGATGGCCCAGCCGAGGGGCTCCTCCATCCGTGTGATGAGGGCCTTGATCTTCATGCCGTGGGCCTTGCCCACGTCCACCATGCTCCGGGCGAGGGCCTGGGCGTCCTCCAGGGTCGTCATGAAGGCCCCGCTGCCGCACTTCACGTCCAGGACCAGGGCGTCCGCCCCCCCGGCCAGCTTCTTGGACATGATGCTGGCGGTGATGAGGGGGATGGATTCCACGGTGGCGGTCACGTCCCGGAGGGCGTAGAGCTTGCGGTCCGCGGGGCAGACGTCGGCGGTCTGGGCCGAGTTGGCGAAGCCGGTCTCCTTCAGGGAGCGCAGGAATTCAGCCTCCGTGAGCTCCACCTTCATGCCGGGGATGGCGGCGTACTTGTCCACGGTGCCGCCGGTGTGGCCCAGGCCCCGCCCGCTGAACATGGCGCAGGGGAGGCCGCAGGCGGCCACGATGGGGCCGAGGATCAGGGTGGTCTTGTCGCCGACGCCGCCGGTGCTGTGCTTGTCCACCTTGACGCCGGGGACGGAGGAGAGGTCCACCCGCTTGCCCGAATCCCGCATGGCCAGGGTGAGGGCGAGGGTCTCTTCCGTGCTCATGCCACGCCAGCAGATGGCCATCAGGAGGGCCGCGCTCTGCTCGTCCGGCACCGCGCCGGTGGCGGCGCCCTGGACCCAGAAGGCGATCTCCTCGTTGGACAGCGCGCCGCCGGACTTCTTGCGGTGGATCAGGTCGTACATTCGCATGGGACCGCCTTTGGGATCAGATTCCCTGCGCCATCTGCTCCAGGCGCCGGATGTAGCCCTCCCCCTTGAACTCCGTCCGGTAGTCCGAGAGGTCCTTGAGGGCCCCGGCCCGGTCCCCGGTCAGCCGGCGGGCATCCATGAGGGTCACCCAGTAGAGGTCCGCCCAGGTCTCCCCGGCCTTGGCCTTCCCCCGGAGGGGCAGCAGGAGGTCCAGGGCCGCCTGGCCCTTGCCCAGGGCCACGAGGCGCGCGCCGGCCTGCACCTTGCCGATGGGCGTCGTCGGCGCGGGGGCTGCCGCGCCGCCCTTGCCGTCCAGCATGAGGCGGTAGGAGGCGACTTCCGCCTGGGCCTGGGCCCGGCGCGAAGAGGGAGCCTCCTTCGCCAGCTGCTCCAGCGCGGGCAGGCTCTCCCGCAGCCGCTTCTCGAAATCGCCGGGGGCCGAGGCCACCTTGGGATCCGCTTCCAGGGCGCGCAGGACCTCCGCCCGGGAGGCCTCGTAGCGCTCCACCTTGCCCGCCTGCCAGGCCGTGAAGCCGAAGTAGCCGACCACCAGGGCCAGCACCGCGCCGCCGCCGAAGATCAGGGGCTTCACCAGCCCCGTCTCCACATCGTCCGCGCTGGCCACCTTCGCCTGGAAATGGGCGAGGCTCTGGGCCGGCTTCTGGACCTGGATTTCTTTCTTGCGCACATCGGCCATGGCCTTGCTCCGAATCCCCTAGGATGCCCCATGCCGCCGCCCTTCGCACTTGAAAACCCCGGACCCCCTGGTAATCTGGCTCTTCCCGCCTGGGTAGCTCAGTTGGTAGAGCAATGGATTGAAAATCCATGTGTCGGGGGTTCGACTCCCTCTCCAGGCACCAATGGAAAAGCTCCCCCGCACTTCAGGGGAGCTTTTCCATTGGCGGAGAGGGAGTCGAATCAGGCGCTGTGGCCCGCCATGAGCGACCGGAGCCGCGCGAGCGGCGCAGGGAGCGGCCTTTAGCGCCTGGCGGCCGAAGGGAGGCGCGCAGCGCCGACCGGAGGGACTCCTCATGACGAGCCCTCGCAATCGCCCTTCAATCGGTCCGCCACGCCGCCCCCCATCGCGATCCGGCGCAGCCGGGAGCTCCAGCCGCGATCCGGCGCAGCCGGGAGCCCCCATCCCCTTCCAATCGCAAAGGCCCCGGATCTCCCCGGGGCCTTATGTCGTGAATCCCGACTCGCCAAGACCTCAAAACCCCTTGATCGCCACCGGCGCGTACCCTTCCGCGTAGGTCGTCGGCACCCGCTTCGCGATCTCCTCGTCCAGCTGCCCCATCACCTTCTCCTGCTGGTCCCGGCGCCACGCGTCCGTGAGCTGGGGCTTCACCTGTTCGAAGGGCGGCATGGGCTGGTTCGCGGCCTTCGCCTGCCCGGCGTACTTGTCATACACCGCCTTGAGGTCCGCCTCGGAGGGCTCCGCCTTGGCGGGCATGCGGTTCGAGAGCATCGCGGTCTTGTAGGCGTTGGCCAGGGCGAGCTTCACGGCGGCCTTCACCCGCGGATCGTTGTCCAGGCCCTGCTCCTTGGCCATGTGGATCACGGCGGTGGCCTCGGTGAGCTGGCCCAGCAGCTTGTTGCGCTGGCCCCGCATCATCGGGTTCGGATCCTCCAGCAGCTTCTTGGCCGAATCCGCGTCGGGGGCGATGCGGTCCACCAGGTCCTTGAACTCCCCGGCGGTGATCTTCTCCCCGCCCACGGACGCGAGCACCGGGCCCGAATCCTTGGAACCCTTGCCGCAGCCCAGGCCGATGCCGGCGGCGAGGACGAGCAGGCCGAATGAGGTGGATATCACGCGCTTCATCAGAGACTCCTGGATCCGAATGGACCAGAATGACAGGTCGGGCCGGAGTCGGCACCGCAGAAGGAGCCCCGTGGCCCACCCCAAGGAACTCGCGACCCTGGACCTCCAGGTCTACAGCGCCCCCTGGTGCCCGGACTGCCGGCGCCTGGACCGCTGGCTGGAGGCCGAAGGGCTGGAGCTGCCCCGGGTGGACATCGAGGCGGTTCCGGGCGCCGCGGAAAAACTGGAGGCCGAGACGGGGCGGCGCGGAATCCCCTACCTGCTCGTGAACGGCAAGGCCTGGGTCCGGGGCTACCACCGGGAGCTGCCGGGGCGCTTCAGTCCGGAGCTGCTCCTGCAGGACCTCCTCGCCGCCGCCGGCGGCTGAAGCCCAACCCCCCTGATTCCCAATAAAACCAGGGGCGCGCGGGGGTCCTTGTGGCATCCTAGGAGGTTCCCCCAGCGGGAGCTTTTCGGAGCCGGCGTGGCCAATCTCTTCTCCCCGACCTTCTGGACCAACCTCTTCACCGCGGACCTGGCCATCGACCTGGGCACGGCCTCCAGCCTGATCCACACCAAGCAGGCCGGGCGCATCGTGGTGTACGAGCCCTCCATCGTGGCCATCAACACCCTCACCGGCGACGTGGAGGCGGTGGGCGACGAGGCGAAGCAGCTCCTCGGCCGCGCGCCCCAGGGCGTGCGCACGGTCCGCCCCATGAAGGACGGCATGATCTTCGAGGTGGACGCCGCGGAGAAGATGCTGGCGGCCTTCATCGCCAAGGCCCGGCCCGAGCGCAAGTTCTTCAGCCGCATCGTGGTCTCCGTGCCGCCCCGGGCCCACCAGGTGGCGCGCCGGGCCGTGCGCCAGTGCTGCTACGACGCCAAGGCCGGCGAGGTCTTCCTGGTGGACCAGACCATGGTGGCCGCCATCGGCGCCGGCCTCGCCATCAACGAGAAGCGCGGCTGCATGATCGTGGACATCGGCGGCGGCACCACGGACGTGGCGGTGATCTCCTACAACGGCAAGGTCTTCTCCGATTCGATCCTGGTGGCCGGCGACGAGATGGACGAGGCGATCATCAAGTACATCCGCGAGAAGTACAACGTGCTCATCTCCGAAGCCTCCGCCGAGGAGGTGAAGTGGTCCCTGGGCTCCGCCTATCCCTCCCCGGAGAACCGCACCATGGAGATCAGCGGCCGGGACCAGTTCGAGGGCCTGCCCAAGACCCTCACCCTCAACGACGCCGAGATCCGCGAAGCCCTCGCCGAGCCCGTCAACGCCATCATCGACCTCGTGCGCAAGGCCCTCAACGAGACTCCGCCCCAGCTGGCCGCGGACCTCATCAACCGGGGCATCTGCCTGGCGGGCGGCGGCAGCCTGATCCAGGGCATGGACGACCGCATCCGCAAGGAGACCCATCTCCCGGTCTTCCGCGCGGAGAACCCCCAGACCGCCGTGGTGCGGGGCACGGCCATGCTGCTGGAAGACATCCCCTTCCTGAGACGCATCCAGATCCTGGACTGATACCCATGAAGCGCCGGAGCGCCATTTTCACCGGAGCGGGCCTTCGGCGGCTCCTCCTGGCCCTCCTGCTCCTGACCCATCTCCTGTGGGTGATCTGGGGCCGCGGCCCCGGCTTCCTCGTGCGCAAGACCCTCAGCCTCTTCACCGGCCCGGCGGAGCGCCTGGCCCAGAAGTGGGAGGGCTGGCGCACGGCGCGGGAGGCGCGCCTCCACAACCTGGCCGCCGCGGAGGCGGAGGTCGCGCGGCTGCGGCAGCTCCTCGCCGAGGCGCAGGTGCGGGAATCCCAGGCCGCCCCGAGGCTCACGGAGGCCGAGGAGGCCGTCCGGATCCTGGGCCTCAGCCGGCAGCTCCCCCTGGAGCTGAAGTCCGCCCGGGTGCTGGCCAACACGCGCAATGCCCCCTTCGGCGGCCTCCTCATCGACCGGGGCCGGGACCTGGACCTGAAGGAGGACCAGGGCGTCCTCGCCCCGGAGGGCGTGGTGGGCCGGATCTGGCAGGTGGCGGGCACCCAGTCCACGGTGCTGCCCCTGGACGCCTACAACGCCTCCACCGCCGTGATGCTGGGGCGCTCCCGGGCCACCGGCGTCCTGCAGGGCACCGGTCCCGGGCGCGCCGAGATCCGCTACATCAGCAGCCAGGAAGTCGTGCAGGCCGGGGAGCCCGTCTACACCTCCGGCCTCGACCGGGTCTTCCCCCGGGGCCTCCTGGTGGGCTACGTGGCGAGCCAGAAGCCCAAGGACATCGAGCTGCGCATCGAGGTGAACCTCGCGGTGCCCCTGGACCGCCTCCACCTGGTGCTGGTCCTGCCCTCCAACCCGCCCCTGGAGCTGCTGCCCGCCGCCGCCGCTCCCGGAGCCCCGGTCCGGACCGCGCCGCCGGCCCCGGCCCAGGCCCCTGTCCCGGCGAAGAGGGCGAAGGAATGAACCGCCGCGCCTCCCTTCCCGTCCGCTCCGAGATCTTCGCGGGCCTCTGCCTGGCGGGCCTCTTCCTCACGGCGCCCTGGCCCAACCTCCAGGCCCTCTTCCATGCCCTGCTGGTGGTGGGCCTCGCCGCCCAGGCCCGCTCCGCGCTCGCCACGGCCCTCCTCGCCTGCGCCGCCGGGTGGATCGTGGAAGGCACCCTGCGGATGGTGCCCCGCATGGGCGGGGCGCCCCTCGCCGACATGCTGGTGGCGCTGGGCGCACGGGTGCTCCTGGCCCGCGCCCCCGGCGGCCGCATCACGGCCTTCTGGGGCCGCTACGCGGTCCTCGCCGCCGCCCACGGCCCCCTGGTGCATTTCTGCGCCTGGCTGGGCAACGGCCCCCATGCGTGGGGCTACGGCTGGCTCACCGCCCTCCTCGCCGTGCCCCTGTGGGGTACATTGGCCTGGCGCCTGCAACGGCGCCCCTTCGACCACTGAACCGGCCGCCCCCGGACCGCTCACCATGGACCTGCGCCAAAGCCGCACCCTCCGAAGCAGGCTGAACGTGCTGCAGGCCGGGGCCTGGCTCATGATCCTCTTCCTGGTGGCGGTCTACGGCTGGCTCCAGCTGGTGCGCTCCCGGGAGCTGCAGCGCCTCGCCCAGCAGCAGGCGGTGAAGGTCCGCACCACCCCCGCCCCCCGGGGCATCATCTTCGACCGCAACGGCTACCGTCTCGTGGACAACCGCCGCGCGCTGCACCTCGTGATCCAGAAGGAGGACCTGGCCACGGCCCTGCCCCGCCGCGACCTGGCCGCCGCCCTGAGATCGATCGCCGATATCTTCCATCTACCAGCCGCGGCGCCTGGGCAACAAGGCCCTGCGCCTCCTGGACAACCTGGACGAGGCCGGCCTCGCCCAGGCGGAGCGGCTGCGGGCCCGCTTCCCCTTCCTCAGCATCGAGGTGGCGCCGTCCCGGGTCTACCAGGGCGACGAGCTGGCGGGCCACGTCATCGGCTACGTGGGGGAGGTCACTCCGGAGGTCTACGCCAGCAGCAACGGCAAGTTCCAGCTCAACGAGATCGTCGGGCGCAGCGGCTTCGAGCTGAGCCGCAACGAGCAGCTCAAGGGAGAGGACGGGCAGCGGCGCATCCTGGTGGACCACCTCGGCCGGGAAGTCGCCCTGCTCGGGCTCCACGAGGCCAAGCCCGGCCGCAGCGTCTTCCTCACCCTCGACGCGGCCTCCAGAAGGTGCTGATGGACAGCTTCGGCGAGGAGCAGGGGGCCGGCGTCGTCATCGACCTGCGGGACGGCGGCATCCTCGCCATGGTGAGCAGCCCGGGCTACGACCCCAACATCTTCCTCCACCGCCTGGAGCAGGAGACGGTGGACCTCTACTTCCGCAACCCCAGCCGCCCCCTCCTCAACCGCGCCACCCAGGGCCTCTATCCCCCGGGCTCCACCTACAAGCTGCTGGTGGCCCTGTGCGCCCTGGAGAAGGGCATCATCACGCCGGAGACCGCGTACCACTGCGCCGGCCGCAAGACCTACTACGGCCGCGAGTTCCGCTGCGACAACGTGCACGGCACCGTGAGCCTCGTCCAGGCCATCGCCCACAGCTGCGACATCTACTTCTACGAGCTGGGCATGCGCCTCGATGTGGACGACATCCACGCCACGGCGGAGAAGTACGGCCTGGCCCGCCTCACCGGCGTCGACCTGCCCCACGAGCTGAGCTCCCGCATCCCCAACCGGGAGTGGAAGCGCCGCACCGCCCGGCGGAAGGTGGACGAGAAGTGGTACGCCGGCGAGACCATCAGCGTCGCCATCGGCCAGGGGCAGAACGGCCTCACGCCCCTGGCCCTGGCCCGCTTCTACGCCGCCATCGCCACCAAGGGCCGGCTGCTCACGCCCCACCTGCTCTACGGGATCCGCAGCGACGAGACCAGCAAGATGGACGTGGCCCCGGTCCCGGCCGCCAAGGACACGGGCCTGGACCCGAGGATCTGGGTCAACCTGGACGAGGGGCTCGCCGGCGTGGTGCGCTACGGGACCGCCAAGGACAGCTACGACGCCCGCCTGGGCATGGTGGGCAAGACCGGCACCAGCCAGGTGACCACCTTCGTGGACAAGCAGCACTACGCGAAGCTGGCGAAGAAGTTCCGGGACAACGCGCTCTTCGCCGGCTACGCCCCCCGGGAGAACCCCCAGATCGCCTTCGCCGTGGTGGTGGAGAACGCCGGTTTCGGCGCCAAGACCGCCGCCCCCATCGCCCGCCGCCTCTGCCAGTACTGGCTCGTCGACCGCCTCAAGCAGCCCCTGCCGCCTCCGGGCGGGAAGCTGCCGGACGCCTTCGAGAAGAAGCCGGAGGCCGAGGAACCCCCCGCCACCGAGGAGGAGGCCCCGTGAGGCTCTCCCTGCGCACCCTCGACCCCTTCCTGGGCTTCTGCGTCCTGGCCCTGGCGGCCCTCGGCACCCTCACCCTCTACAGCGCGGGGCGCGGCACCGTGCACGCCAACCTCTGGATCCGCCAGACCGTGTTCAACGCGGCGGGCCTCGCGGGGATGGTCTTCCTGGCCAATACGGACCACCGCCGCGCCCTCAAGCGCAGCCTTCCCGTCTACCTCGTCAGCCTCGGGGCCCTGGTGCTCGTCCTGGCCCTGGGCAAGGTGGTCTCCGGCTCCAGGAGCTGGCTCTCCCTCGGCGGCTTCAGCCTGCAGCCCTCCGAGCTGGCCAAGTGGATCACCCTGCTCTTCGTGTCCCACCGGCTGGGGGCGCGGCCCCCGGAAGAGGTGGGGAACCTGGAACTGCTGGGGGCCGCGGGCCTGGTCTTCTTCCCCATGCTGCTGGTGCTCAAGCAGCCGGATCTGGGCGTGGCCCTCACCTTCACGCCCATCCTGCTCCTGCTGCCTTTGGTGCGGGGCCTGAAGTGGCGCTGGGTGGCCGCCGGGGTCCTGGGCTTCGCCCTGCTGGGGGGCGTGGCCTGGCAGTATCGCCTCAAGCCCTACCAGAAGGAGCGCATCCTCACCTTCCTCGACCCCGCCCGGGACCTCCAGGGCAAGGGCTACCAGGTCCACCAGAGCCGCATCGCCATCGGCGCCGGCGGCTTCCTCGGCGAGGGCTTCACCTCCGGCTCCCAGACCCAGCTCAACTTCCTGCCGGTGAAGACCACGGACTTCGTGTTCTCGGTCTGGGCGGAGGAGCGCGGCTTCCTGGGAGTCGCCCTGGCCCTGGCGATCTTCGGCGTCTTCCTCTCCCGCATCCTCTCCATCGCCAAGGAGGCGAAGAGCGCCGCCTCGGCCTACTTCTGCGCCGGCGCCGCGGGCATCTTCGGCCTCCACGTGCTCATCAACGCGGGCATGGTGGCGGGCGCCGTCCCCACCACCGGCATCCCCCTGCCCTTCTTCACCTACGGCGGCTCCAGCACCCTCAGCTTCTTCCTCGCCCTGGGGATCGTGATGAACGTCCACCACCAGGGCAAGACGCGATGAAGGCCTGGGAGGACGCGCAGCGGGCCTACGGGGCGGGGCGCATGGAAGAGGCCCTCGCGGCCTGCCGCGCGGTCCTGGAGGAGGAGCCGCGCCACCTGGACGCCCTCCACCTCGGGGCGGTGGCGGCCCAGGCCCTGGGGCTGGCCGACCTCGCTGAAGGCTTCCTCGGGACCGCGCTTCGCGTGGAGCCCGCCGATCCCGAGCTGCACCTCCTCCTGGGCCGCCTGCGTCTCGCCGCGGGCCGCCGCCGGGAGGCGGAAGCGCCCCTGCGGGAAGCCGCCCGCCTCGATCCCCGCGACGCCCAGGCCCCCTTGCATCTCGGCATCCTTCTCCGGGACGAAGGCCGGAAGGACGAGGCCGAGGCCGCCTTCCGGCGCGCCCTGGAGCTGGATCCCGGGAGCCCCGCGGCCCTGGGCTTCCTCGGCAACCTGCTCCTCGGTTCGGGCCGGATCCCGGAAGCCCTTCGCCTGCAGGAGGCCGCCGCGGCCCGCGCGCCCCGCTCCCCAGAGGCCCAGTACAACCTGGCGAAGGCCCTGGACGCCGCGGGGCGGATGAGCGCCGCCATGGCGCGCTACGAAGCGGCCCTCGTCCTGCGCCCCGCCTTCGTGGAGGCCCGCACCAACCTCGCGGTGCTGCAGGCCGCGGCGGGGCTCACCGGGGAGGCCCTGGAGGGCTTCCGCGCCGCCCTCCAGGAGGCCCCGGAACGCTGGCCCACCCGCAGCGCCTACCTCTACCACCTGCACCAGGACCCCGCCCAGACCCCGGCCTCCCTCCTGCAGGCCCACCGGACCTGGACCGCCGCCCCCGCGCCGCGGGGCATGACCGCCCGCCCCGAAGCGGCCCGCCTGCGGCTCGGCCTGGTCTCGCCGGACTTCCGCCGGCACTCCTGCGCCTACTTCCTGGAGCCCCTGCTGGCGAACCTGGACCGCGGCTCGGTGGAGGTCTTCGCCTATGCCGACCTGCCCCAGCGCGATGAAGTGACCACGCGCCTGGAAGGCCTGTGCAGCCATTTCACGGAGACGACGGACTGGAGCCACGACCGCCTCGCGGAACGGCTCCGGGCCGACGGCCTGGACGTGCTGGTGGACCTCGCCGGCCACACCTCCGACAACCGCCTCCCCGTCTTCGCCGGGCGCTGCGCGCCCCTCCAGGCCACGTGGCTCGGCTATCCCGGCACCACGGGCCTCGCGGCGATGGATGTCCGGATCAGCGATGGCGACGCGGACCCCGCCGGCTTCGAGGCCCACCACTGCGAGCGCCTCCTCCGGCTGCCGCGCTTCCTCTGCTACGGCGGCGATGCGGGCGCGCCGGACCCGGGGCCGCCGCCACAACTGGCCCGGGGCCACGCCACCTTCGGCAGCTTCAACAACCTGCCCAAGCTCCACGACGGCGTGCTGCGGCTCTGGGCCCGGATCCTCGCGGGGGCCCCGGGCTCCCGCCTGCTGCTGAAGGGCCACCGCGCCTTCAACGACGCCCGCATCCGCCAGGGAACGCAGGCGCGCCTGGAGGCCGCCGGCCTGGATCCGGCCCGGGTCGACCTCGCGCCCCTGGACTCGGATCATGCCGCCCACCTCGCCCGCTACCGGGACGTGGACGTGGCCCTCGACCCCTTTCCCTACAACGGCACCACCACCACCTGCGAGGCCCTGTGGATGGGCGTCCCCGTGGTGGCCCTGGAAGGGGGCCGCCACGCCGCCCGGGTGGGCTGCAGCCTGCTCCGGGGGGCGGGAAGGCCCGCGTGGATCGCCCGGGACGAGGACGCCTACGTGGCGGCCGCGATCGCCCTCGCCGGGGATACGCAGGGGCTCGCGGAGATCCGGCGCACCCTGCGCGCGGACCTGGCTGTCTCCGCCCTCTGCGACGGGCCCGCCTTCGCCCGCGCCTTCGAGGATGCGCTGCGGGAGGCCCTGGGATGGGGACGGCGATGGACCTGAACGCCGAGCTGCTGGAAGGCGTCCGGCTCTGGAAGCAGGGGCGCCACGAGGAGGCCCTGGCCTGCTTCGAGGGGCTGGCCCGGCTGGCGCCGCGCCACCACGGCATCCGCTACCACGCGGGGCTCGCCCTGAAGGATCTGGGCCGCTTCCGGGAGGCGGAGCAGGCCTTCCTGCTCGCGGCCAGCTTCAACCCCATGCGGGCCGAGCCCCACATCGCCCTCGCCAACCTGCGGCGGGAGCAGGGCCGCACGGAAGAGGCCATCCTGGGCTACCGGCGGGCCCTGGCCCTGGATCCGGATTCGGCGCCGGCCCTGCAGAACTACGCCCTGGTCCTCCACTACGATCCCCGGGCCGACGGCCCCGCGCTGAAGCGGGCCGCCGCCGCCTGGGGCCGGGCCGTGGAAGGGAGGGAACCCGCGGCGGCGGCGCCGCTGCGCGACCCGGATCCCCGCCGGCGCCTGCGGGTCGGCTTCCTTTCCCCGGACTTCCGCCGCCACTCCTGCGCCTTCTTCCTGGAACCGCTCCTGCGCCACCTGGACCCGGCGGTGGTGGAGACCTTCGCCTACGCGGACGTCTGGACCCCCGACGCGCTCACGGCCCGCTTCGAGACCCTGTGCGCCCACTTCGCCAACGTCTCCCGGGACCACCTGGACGCCCTGGAGGCGCGGATCCGCGGCGACGGGCTGGACGTGCTCGTGGACCTCGCGGGCCACACCGGCAACAACCGGCTGCCCCTCTTCGCCCGCCGCCCCGCGCCGCTCCAGGCCACCTGGCTCGGCTGTCCGGGCACCACGGGCCTGCGGGCCATGGACGCGCGGATCACCGACGCCCTCGCCGATCCGCCGGGGGCCAGCGAGGCCCACCACACGGAGCGCCTGCTCCGCCTGGAACCGGTCTTCCTCTGCTTCCAGCCCTCCCCGGAGGCTCCGCCGGTGGCGCCCCTGCCCAGCCTGGGCGGCGCGCCCTTCACCTTCGGCAGCTTCAACGCCTTCGCCAAGGCGAGCCCGGAGACCGTCGCCCTCTGGTCCCGGATCCTGGACGCGGTCCCCGGCGCGCGGCTCTTCCTCAAGGACCGCTGCATGGCGGATCCCGCCTACCAGGCCTGGGTGCGCGAGCGGTTCCAGGCCCAGGGCGTGGCGCCGGAGCGCATCGCCTGCGGGGGCTGGAAGCTCTCCGACGGGGACCATTACGGCGCCTACGGCCACGTGGACCTGGCCCTGGACCCCTTCCCCTACAACGGCACCACCACCACCTGCGAAGCCCTCTGGATGGGCGTGCCGGTGGTGGCCCTCGCCGGGTCCCGGCACAGCGGGCGCGTGGGCGTGAGCCTCCTGGACGCCGTGGGCCTCGCCGGGTGCGTCGCCGGGGACGGGGAGGCCTACGTCCGCATCGCGGTGGACCTGGCCCGGGATCCCCAGCGGCTGGCGGAACTGCGGGCGGGCCTCCGCCCCCGCATGGCGGCCTCGCCCCTCTGCGACGGCCCCCGCTTCGCCCGCGCCTTCGAAGGCGCCCTGCGGGACCTGTGGCGGGAGGCCTGCGAGCGGGCAGAATCAGAGCCATGAGCCCAGCCCTGCGCGAACGGATGAAGGAACTGGCCGAGGCCGTGCGCCTCCACCGCTACCGCTACTACGTGCTGGACCAGCCCACGGTCTCCGACGCCGAGTACGACGCGCTGGAAAACGAGCTCCGGGACCTGGAGGCCGCCCATCCCGGCCTCGCCGATCCCAACAGCCCCACCCGGCGGGTGGGCGCGCCGCCGGTGGAGGGTTTCGAGAAGGTGCGGCACCGGACGCCCCTCTACAGCCTGGACAATGCCTACACGGACGAGGATCTGGCGGCGTGGCACGAGCGCGTGCTGAAGGCCAGCGAGCAGGAGCCTGTGGACCTCGTGGCCGAGATCAAGGTGGACGGCCTCTCCCTGGCCCTGACATATGAGCAGCGGCGCCTCGTCCTCGCGGTCACGCGGGGCGACGGCGAAGTCGGCGAGAACGTCACGGAGAACGCGAGGACCATCGCCGACATCCCCCTCCTGCTCCCGGCGGAGGCGCCGGACCTCGTTGAAGTGCGCGGCGAAGTCTTCCTCTCCCGGGTGCGCTGGGAGGAGCTCAACCGCGCCAAGGACGCGAAGGGGGAACCGCGCTTCGCCAACCCGCGCAACGCCGCCAGCGGCACCATGAAGCTGCTGGACAGCCGGGAGGTGGCGGCCCGGCGGCTCCAATTCCTGCCCTGGCAGTGGGTGGGGGAGCAGGACCATTTCGAGGCCATGGAAACGCTCGTCGACTGGGGCTTCTCGGCCATGCCGGAGCGCCTGGAGGGGGCCGGCCTGGAGCCCGTGCAGGGGTTCATCCGCCGCGTGGGCACGCGCCGGGGGGACCTCGGCTTCGATCTCGACGGCGTGGTCATCAAGGTGCGCAGCCACGAGCTGCAGCAGCGCCTCGGGTTCACGGACCGCGCGCCGCGCTGGGCCATCGCCTTCAAGTACCCCGCCACCCAGGCCACCACGGTCGTGCTCGCGATCACCTGGCAAGTGGGCCGCACGGGCAAGCTGACGCCGGTGGCGGAGCTGGAGGCCGTCGAGGTGGCGGGCAGCACGGTGCGCCGGGCGACGCTGCACAACGCCGATGAGCTGGCGCGCCTCGGCCTTCGCATCGGCTCGCGGGTCTTCATCGAGAAGGGCGGCGACGTGATCCCGAAGGTCGTCTCCATGGTGACGGGGGAGGAAGGCGAGGGGCCCCTGCCGGACCTCCCCTCGGCCTGCCCGGTCTGCGCCGGGAGCGTGGGCAAGGACGACGACGCCGAAGTCGCCATCCGCTGCCTGAACCCCGAATGTCCCGCCAAACTCGCGGCGCGCCTGCTCCATTTCGGCAGCCGCGTGGCCCTGGACATCGAAGGCCTGGGGGACGCCCTCGTGGAGCAGCTCGTCGCTTCGAAGCGCTACCAGCAGCCCTGGGAGGTCCTCGGCCTGCTGGACGACCCGAGGCAGGGCACGGCCTACCTCGCCGGCCTCGAGCGCATGGCGGAGAAGTCCGCGCAGAACCTGATGGCGGCCCTGGACGCGGCGCGGACCAAGCCCCTGGCGAAGTGGCTCCACGCCCTCGGGATCCCCATGGTGGGCGCCCGCACCGCGGAACTGCTGGCGGAGGCCTACCCGGGCCTCGACGCCCTCTGGGCCGCCACCGAGGACCAGCTGCAGGCGGTCGAGGAGGTGGGCCCGAAGGTGGCCGCCGCGGTGCGCGCCTTCTGCGGCTTGCATGCGGACCTTCCGGAACGCCTGGCCGCGCTCGGCGTGGCGCCGGATCCGCCGGCCCCCGTGGACCGCGGCGCCCTGCCCCTCGCGGGCCAGATCGCGGTGGTGACCGGCACCCTGCCCACCCTGTCCCGGGAGGACGCCGAGGCCCGACTCAAGCGCCTCGGGGCGAAAGTCTCCGCGTCGGTCTCGTCGAAGACCACCGTGCTCGTGGCCGGCGAGAAGGCCGGATCCAAGCTCGCGAAGGCCGAGGCCCTCGGCCTTCCCGTGCGGGACGAGGCCTGGCTCCTGGCCCAGGGCGGGGACTGAGGCCGGGCGCTGGTAGGTTGTTCCGAATCCCTCCATGCGCGAAAGAATCGGCAAGTTCGACATCCTGAAGCCCCTCGGCCACGGGGCCATGGGCGAGGTCTATCTCGCCCGCGATCCGATGATCGGGCGGCAGGTGGCCATCAAGGTGATCCGCCAGGATTCCGCCCTGGCCACCGCCCGGCAGGAGGTGGTGCGGGAACGCTTCTTCCGGGAGGCGCGGGCGGCGGGGGCCCTCAACCACCTGAACATCGTCACCATCCACGAGTTCGGCGAGGACGGGGACCTCCTCTACCTCGCCATGGAGTACGTGGAGGGCGAGGACCTCGCGGTACTCCTGGAGCAGCACAGCCTCGAGCCGCCGGAGGCCCTGGAAGTGCTGGCGCAGGTCTGCGACGGCCTGGCCCACGCCCACGGCAAGGGCGTCCTGCACCGCGACATCAAGCCCTCCAACATCCGCGTGACCCTCCAGGAGGGCCGCCTCGTGGTGAAGCTCATGGACTTCGGCATCGCCCGCCAGGGCGGATCGGACCTCACGGGCACCGGCATGCTCGTGGGCACCTTCTCCTACATGGCCCCCGAATACATCCAGGGCGGGCAGGCCTCCGCGGCCTCGGACCTCTTCGCCGTGGGCGTGATCCTCTACGAGGCCCTGGCCGGGCGGCGGGCCTTCGAGGGCGACAGCGGCGCCACCGTGCTCTACCGGATCGTGCACCAGCAGCCGGAGCGCCTGGAGCCCGCCGCCATCGCGGGCCTCTCCCCGGCGGCGCAGGCCCTGGTGGACCGCGCCCTCGCCAAGGATCCCCGCTGGCGCTTTTCCGACGCCGCCGCCATGGCCGCCGCCCTGCGCTCCGCCCGGGATCCCAATTGGCAGGGTCCCCAGGACTGGCAGGAGGACGCCACCCGGGATGCCGCCCGGCCCCTGCTCCCCGCGGGCCCGGTGAGGGCGGATCTCCCCGCCACGCCGAAGCCTCCCGCGGCCGCGCCCAAGCCCGTGCCCATCATCCTCAGCCGGGCCGAGGATATTGAAGAGCCCGGACGCCCCTGGCTCTGGCCCGCCGTAGGCGCCCTCGGGCTCGCCGCCGTCGCCGGCCTCTGGATCGTGAGCCGCCCGAGGACGGCGGACGCGGCCGCCCGCGCCCCGGAAACCGCCGCGCCCGGCCCGCGGCCCCAGCCCGCGAAGGCCGGGGTGCCGGCCCCGGCGGTCGCGGGAGTCCAGCCTTCCAGTCCGGTGGACCCAGCGGCCGTTTCGCCGGGCCCCGGGACCAGCGAGCCCGGGGCCGAGCCCCAGGCCCGTGTCCCGGCCCCGCCGCCGCCTCCCCGGGAAGCGCCGCGCCGGGATCCGGAGGACTTCGAGAGCGCCCTGCGCGACATCGAGGCGCGCCCCGACCGGGCCCTCGACGATCTGCGGCGCGCCCTGCTGGAGAACCCGAGCCACGCCCCCTCCCATGCCCTGCGGCTCTACGCCCTCCACCGCCTGAACCGCCTCCGGGACTTCCGCGACGCCCTCGACGAGGCCCGGAACGCCGGCGTCACGCCCTCCCTCATGGACTCGGTGCCCCACTTCCGGCGCCTGATCGACGAGGAGCGCCGCGCCCCGAAACTGCCCAAGGACGTCTACGCCGCCCTCACCGAGGGCCTGGACCTTCCTCCCGCTTCGACCGGACGGCGGCCGGGCGGATGAGCCTTCAACCCTCGCCCTCCACCCCGCGTCTCTAACCTTTCCAGCCCGGGCCCCCATGATTCCCCGCATCGGCAAGTTCGAGATCCTCCGGCGCCTGGGCGAAGGCGCCATGGGCGAAGTCTTCCTGGCCCAGGATCCGGTCATCGGCCGGGAAGTGGCCATCAAGACCATCCGAAAGGACTCGGTGGCCCTGGGGGAGGCCAAGGAGGAGGCCCGGGGTCGCTTCTACCGGGAGGCCCGCGCCGCCGGCGGCCTGAACCACCCGAACCTGGTGACGGTCCATGAATTCGGAGAGGACCAGGGCCTGCTCTACCTGGCCATGGAGTTCGTGCCCGGGGAGGACCTCGCCACCCTGCTGCAGCGCCGCTCCCTCACGCCCCGGGAGATCCTCGACGTGCTGGCCCAGGTCTGCGACGGCCTGGCCTACGCCCATTCCAGGGGCGTGCTGCACCGGGACATCAAGCCCACCAACATCCGGGTGGGGCGGCTGCAGGGGCGGCTTTTCGCCAAGGTGATGGACTTCGGCATCGCCCGCATCGGCGGGTCGGAGATGACGGGCACGGGGACCCTCCTGGGCACCTTCGGCTACATGGCGCCGGAGTACATCCAGTCCGGCATTCCGGCCCCCTCCGCGGACCTCTTCGCCGTGGGGGTCATCCTCTACGAGGCCCTGGCGGGGCGGCGCCCCTTCGTCGGCGACACCACGGCGACGGTGCTCTACCGCATCGTCCACGACGCCCCCGCGCCCCTGGATCTGACGGGCCTGCCGGAGGTCTCCGCCTCCCTGCAGGACATCGTCATGCGCACCCTTTCGAAGGACCCCGGGGAACGCTTCACCAGCGCCGAATCCCTCGCCGCAGCCCTGCGGGGCGCCCTGGATCCCGCCTGGGCGGGCCCTTCGGACCACGCGCCCACGGTGCAGGTCCCGCGGCCGGGTCCCGGCACCTCCGGCACCACCGCCGGCCGGCCCGCGCCCCGGCGGGGAGCCGGAAGGTGGGCGGTGGCCGCCGGGCTCATCCTCCTGGCTTCCGGGGGCACCTGGGCGTGGCTCCGCGGCCGCGCCGAAGCGCCGCCGGTCCCCGCCACCGCCCCGGTTCCCCTCCAGCCGCCGGCAGCCCCGCCCGCCGCCGCCCCGCCC